>CAVJQJ010000134.1:1579-8248 GCA_963651715.1 Anaerovoracaceae bacterium | reverse complement strand
GCTCGTAGCCAATCAATCTTGTAGGTGTATTTATCGGAGTCAATGGACTGCCCATTAGGGATGTAAAGGCAGATAACCCGTATATCGCCAAAGGTTGCAGCGATAATCCGTTTCTGCCCTTCAGGAAAAAGCGGGTTATCTTTTACGATGTCTGTGCCTGATTCTTTTGAAAGTATGGCAACGCCGTTGTAAGTCTTTTGGCCGTTGAATATGCTTCGCCATCCCGCTTCCATCAATTTCTTGACAGGGAACTTATCGTTGACCAACTTGGTTTCCTGTAAACACAAGATATCGACTGGATTGGTTTCCAACCATTGCAGCACATGTGGCAGACGCACATTGAGTGAATTGATATTCCAGGTTGCGATTTTCATCAGCAGAAAGATTCAGAAAAGAGTGATGACGGCAAAAGTGGCTGCAGTAATGCTGATCCAGAGCAATACGCCAAGCAGGATCGCTTTAATGACAGGCAGGGAAAGACTTGTTCCAATCAGGAATAGCGTGACAGCGAATCCTTTCTTCGCGAACCAGAGAATCCCTTGAGTAAACTGTTCAGGCAATGGTATAAAAGTATTGATGACCATGGCAATGACAAAAAACAGGATGAATCAAGGTTTATAAATCTTCTCTGATTTCTGCTTGAAGAAAATGGAAGTGACAACGGCAACAAGAACAATCCATAAAGCTCGGGTCAGTTTAATCGTGGTGGCAACTTTCAGGGCATCTTCCCCATAGGCGGCACCCGCTCCGACAACTGAAGAAACATCGTGAATTGCAATGGCAACCCACGTCCCAAACTGCGTCTGGGATAAATCGAAATAATGGCCTAGGGGCGGGAAAACAAAGAGGGCAATGGCATTCAGGATGAATACGGTGCCGATGGAGACGGATATTTCGGTGTCCTTGGCTTTAATGATCGGAGCAACTGCTGCAATCGCACTGCCGCCACAGATGGCTGTACCCGTTGAAATCAGATAAGCAATGCTTCTATCGAGTTTCAGTAGCTTGCCGAGAATGATACCGAAAACAAGCACCCCAAAGACAGACACAATGGTGAAGATAATGCCTTCCTTGCCGGCCTTGAGTGCTTCAAAAAGATTCATACCAAATCCAAGACCAACAACAGATACTTGAAGGAGGTACTTTGAAACTTTTTTGCTTATATCTGGAAAAGGATTTTTCCAGAAAATGGCGAGGGCAAGGCCAATAAACAATGCAGCAGGAATGGAAATCCATGGCGTCAGGCAGGCAATCAGGAGCAGAAAGAAAATGCCCTTGTTCAGGAGACTGGCGGGTTGGTTCATATTGTTTTTAAAAAGAATCAAAAAATTTCGCGATATTATAGTAATCTTCTGAGGAAATAGTGTGCCTCGTTACAGGAATGTATGCGTTGTTGATTCACTCATTTCGCAAAGTAAAAAAGCAACGGCATTCGAAAATATTTCCATAAATAATGAATTTCTTCTGGACAATGATGGCGGTAATGTTTACATTCATGCCATTGATTTCAGACGACATCAGATAACAGTACAGGGAATCCGATAGTTGGTGATGAAAACCTGTTCACTGACTGGGCATCATGCCATCCTGAAGCATTCCTGATTTAGATGCCGGCAGAGACATTCTGCCGAAAAGGCATTCAGAATCATTCTGTTCCAACGGTTTTTCCAAGACCATGAAAATTGAAGAGGAAAAAAAGATCCTCGAAGCAGTTCTGCTATGTGCACAAGAACCTATTCATTTGCATGACTTAGTCAGGTTGT
The DNA here is from genome assembly GCA_963651715.1 of Anaerovoracaceae bacterium. Lineage (GTDB taxonomy): Bacteria > Pseudomonadota > Gammaproteobacteria > Burkholderiales > Burkholderiaceae_D > Oxalobacter. Next base: position 6,485 of record CAVJQJ010000134.1, on the reverse strand, counting down.
TTGCAGATACAGAAGATCTGTTTATCAGTAGAAAAGAGACCCAAACGGCGCCTATGACAGAAAGGCGTTGTCGGCAGTTGTTGCATGATATCCAGTACGAATGGTCAGACAGGGGGCTTGAATTAATCAGCCTGCCTGATGGATGGCGTTTTCAGAGCCGTTCGGAATTGAAGCCTTATTTTGACCGGCTGAGGCAGGATAAACCTGCCCGTTACAGTCGGGCTACGATGGAGATATTGGCAATCATTGCCTATAGCCAACCCGTGACGAGAGGCGACATTGAACAGATTCGAGGCGTTGCCGTCAGTACCCAAGCCATCAGAACACTTGAGGATCGGGGATGGATTGAAGTGATTGGGCACCGTGATATGCCTGGCCGTCCAGCATTGTTGGCGACCACATCTCAGTTTCTGGTTGATTTGGGATTGCAGTCTTTGAAAGAACTGCCACCATTACAGGAATTGAAGGAGGCGGATTTAACTCAGCCTGAGTTGGATCTTACCCAGTCAGATGATACAGACGAATAATACGAACCACGTCCTGAGTGTTTCAGCATTTCAGGCATCAATATAGATAGAAATTAAGCAGTATGAGTGAAGAATTTGAAGCTAAGGCATCGGAAGCGATGCCTGACGCAAAGAAAGCCGCTGAAAGAAAACCAAGAGTTGGCGAAAAGGTTGGCAAAAGGTCAGCAAAAAGCAATTCAACGGGATCTAAACCTGTTGGTCAGCGACGTTTTCAAGGTGCAAGAAGGCCTGCAGGTAAAGACGGAACTGAAGATGTATTCAGCTATGTGACATCTGAGGCTTTTGATCAGGAAAACAATGTTGCATCCTCTCCAGATGTTGTTAAGCAGAGAAAGGCTAAAAAACGTGAACTGACCGCAGAGGATGATGCGCCAAAACTCCATAAGGTTCTGGCAGAGGCAGGCCTAGGGTCCCGCCGCGATATGGAAGAACTCATTATTGCTGGTCGGGTTTCTGTTAATGGTGAGCCTGCTCACATCGGACAGCGCATTCTGCCAACTGATCAGGTTCGTTTCAATGGCAGATTAATTCAGCGTCGGGTGACTAAAGCACTGCCTAAGGTTTTGGTCTACCATAAACCTGCTGGGGAGATTGTCAGTCGTGATGATCCAGAAAAACGTCCGTCTGTCTTCGATGGTCTGCCAAATCTGAGAAACAGTAAATGGCTTGCTGTTGGCCGTTTGGACTTCAATACGGAAGGGCTGTTGCTTTTCACCAATTCGGGGGATCTTGCAAACCGCCTGATGCATCCGCGCTATAACATCGACCGTGAATATGCTGCGCGTACACTTGGTGAATTGGATGAAGCATCTCGGCAGAAACTGTTGACAGGTGTTGATTTGGGGGATGGTCTAGGTCAGTTTACAAAAATCGTCGATGGTGGTGGTGAAGGTGTCAATCGTTGGTATCGTGTGACCATTGGTGAAGGACGTAACCGTGAAGTCAGACGCATGTTTGAGGCAGTCGGTCTCACTGTTTCCCGTTTGATACGAACCCGTTATGGTTCACTGATTTTGCCAAAAAATCTGAAAAGAGGGCGTTGGGAAGAGTTGGAGCCTAATGACGTCCGCAGTCTGCTGCGTCTTTGTGGACTCGAAACCAATAAATCTTCAGAGGTCGCCAAGGGACGCTCTGGGAGAAAGCCAACAGGTTCCCAGAAAAAAGATGGCATGATTGAGCGTGGTCAGCGTTCAGAAGGACAGGGTTGGGGAAGACAGGCAACTCATAAGGGGCGTGGAAACCGCCAGCCGGATCCTTTGCAGACATCTTTCGGATATGCGGGTGCAGAACGTAAAGGAGCAAGGGGACAGGGCGGCCAGCGTTCGAGAGCTCCTCGGTCTGGGCTGGGTGCTATGCCCCGCCGTCGAATAGGTTGATACTTGAATGAAATCCCATTAACAGGCTATGTCAGTTCTTGATATAGCCTGTTTTTTCTGGGAACTCACACAAGTCGTTGATTGGGCAGTTGTCACATTGAAAAGTTTTTGCCTTGCAGACATAGCGTCCGTGCAGCAATAGCCAGTGATGTGCATCCAGTCTATATGTTTCTGGTACCGTTGCCAGAAGATTTTTCTCAACTTCCTGCACATTTTTTCCTGGTGCGATGCCTGTGCGGTTGGATACTCTGAAAATATGGGTGTCAACAGCTATTGTCGGCTGGTGGAATGCCGTATTGAGGACAACGTTGGCTGTCTTTCTGCCGACCCCCGGCAGGCCGACAAGATCCGTCATGCTGTCAGGAACATTGCCATGATGTTTCTCGAGAAGGATTTCCGACATGCGGATGATGTTTTTTGCCTTGGTAGGATAAAGATTGATGGTTTTGACATATTCTTTCAAACCATCCACCCCCAAGGCGACGATTTTTTCTGCAGTATTGGCAATAGGGTAGAGTTTCGCTGTTGCTTTATTGACAGAGGCGTCTGTTGCCTGTGCGGAAAGCATGACCGCCACCAATAATTCATACGGTGTTGTGAAAATCAACTCAGACTGTGGATCTGGTCGTACGGTTTTAAGACGTTCAAAAACCTTGGTGATTTTTTCTGGTGACATAATCTCGTAAGGCGCAAATAAACAATTTCAGCATCATGCCACGGTTTTCACCTGCGTGTCTCAAAGGTGTTTATCCGTAGGGGCAGATTTCGCAAGGTGTTCCCTGGCTCGGGCAATTGCTTTGCCAACAATTTCCCGCTTTTTCTTTTCAGACCGCTCAGATGGAATCTTATTTCCTGCGTCTGCAGATAATAGTCTATCATCGCTGGATAGCAGTCTTGCCAGTTTGCGTTCATAACGTTGACGGGCTTTACGAGCCTGTTCGGGAGACCAGGCATCCCATCCGGTTTTTTCTCCAGAGATATTTTGTAAGGAAACCGCATCCAATGGACAGCGCGGAATGCATAGTCCACATCCTGTACAGAAATCCTGTGCAATTGCATGCATCATGCTTTTGGCGCCAACGATAGCATCCGTTGGACACATTCGGATACAGATGGTGCAGCCGATACAGGCATCTTCATTGATGACAGCCATAGAACGTGGCGACTCAAGTCCATAAGTGGTGTTCAGTGGAAGTTCATCGACCTGAAGCAGTTGGGCTATTCTGCGGATACCTGCCTGTCCACCAGTAGGACAATGGTTGATATCAGTCTCTTTGTTGGCGATGGCTTCAGCATAAGATTGACAGGAAACATAACCGCATTTCGAACATTGCGTTTGAGGAAGCAAATCAAGAATCTTATCTGCCAAAGATTCAGATGGCAGTTGTGTTGTATCGCTCATGGGGTTTCCGCAGATAAAAACAGAAAAGCTGGCAACTTGTCAGACAGGTTGCCAGCTTTTTACAGGAAAAAGAGGGTTTAGTCAAAAACAGGTGACTCCACGCCTAGAACCTTATGCAGTTTTGGGGAGGTTGTTGTGTATTGCAGATGTACCCGTTTCTTGGGGAATACAAAAGGTGCTGCAGCAAACGCTGCCAATGCGGCTTCATGGAAACCCGACAGGATAAGTTTCTTTTTGCCAGGATAGATATTGATATCCCCTACGGCAAAAATGCCAGGGATATTGGTCATGAATTTTTCGGTATCTACAACAATCTGTCGACGGTCAATTTCCAGTCCCCAATTTTCAATTGGTCCCAGTTTTGGAGAAAGGCCAAAGAACACCAGCAGGGCATCGAGTGGGATGCGGCGGGTAACGCCATCTAAACCAGAAACCTTGATTTCAGTCAGCTTCCCATCTTTCGATTCAAAGCCTGTAACCTGACCGGTTAAGGCCTGCATGCGGAAGTCTTCGCACAATTCTTTCATCTTGGCGACAGAAGCTGGCGCAGCTCGGTATTCGTCGCGACGGTGTAACAGAATGACAGATTCTGCGATATCGACCAGTTTCAACGTCCAGTCCAGTGCAGAATCACCGCCGCCACAGATAACCAGATTCTTGCCGCGGAAAATTTCTGGATCTTTCACACGGTAGAAGAGCTGTGAATCATTGAACTGGGCGATATCGTCAACCGGCAAGGTTCTCGGCTGAAAAGCACCAACGCCCGCAGCAATGAATACTGTTTTTGTGATGAATTTGGTGCCTGCAGAGGTTTCGACATCAAACCGTTCATCTTCGCGTTTTTCAACTTTTGTGACTTCCTGCCCCAGATGGAAGGTTGGCTGGAACGGCTCAATCTGTTTCATCAGATTGTTTGTGAGTTCAATACCTGTTACGGAAGGCGCTGCCGGAATATCGTAAATCGGTTTGTCTGGATAAAGCTCGACACATTGTCCCCCGACGACAGGGAGAGAATCGATGACATGAGCCTTGATTTCCAAAAGACCTAATTCGAATACCTGGAATAGGCCAACAGGTCCTGCGCCGATAATCACAGCATCAGCTTCAATCGGCAGATTATTGTTATTTGTTTCCATTCCTATGTAGATTTTTACGTAATTCCTGATAACGGGACAAAAACGCAATCAGGGGTTGTTAAGAGTCTTGTCTAAAAATCGTCGTGAGTCTGGATGGTGCATCTGATATGACAACAGTTCATTTCCAAAGTTGAAAACGACGATAGGTGCTGTACGAGATTGGATGTTACCACAAAAAAGTGTTATTTCCCCATGGGAATAGTAGGAAATTTTATCCAGTACGCACAAAAACATGAAATTCTAATCGAAAAGGAGACACTCGACAAACCGCAGGCGAAAGGGAAAACAGAGAAAATGGGGGAGTAAAGATAGGAATCATCATATTTTCTGATTGGATTTCCTGTTTTTAAGCTGAAAATGCACAGAATTTTGCGGAATCTAGTCAACTTCAGCTAAAATGTAGGATTGTTTATATGGATAATTGCCATTTCTCTGAACCTTATGCTTGCATGAGCGTTACCTGAG
>CAVJQJ010000134.1:0-1569 GCA_963651715.1 Anaerovoracaceae bacterium | reverse complement strand
GTTCTGGACTGGGTTCAGGATCAAATTATTTGGAATAGATAAATGGCATACGCTGTAGAAAATCTGGAAAAGCTGGAACGACGTGTTGTTCTGACCCTCCCTGTTGCTGAAATTAGCGCTGAAGTTGAAAAACGCCTGAAAGTACGTGCACGTACTGCTAGAACGGCTGGCTTCCGTCCAGGTAAAGTACCTCTGAAGATGGTTGCTCAGATGTATGGTGCACAGATTCATAATGATGTCATCAACGAAAGAATCAACAAGGCCTTGAATGAAGCTGTTGCTGAAAACAAATTGGCACTGGCTGGTCCTGCGGATATCGATGCAAAGACGGATGATGTCCCAGAAGGTAATGTTCAGTTCTATGCAACGTTTGAAGTCATTCCAGAAGTCAAGGTCAACGATCTGTCCGCGCTGGAAGTTGAAAAATCTGTCTGTGAAGTGACAGATACGGATGTTGAAAGAACCATTGATATTCTGAGAAAACGTCAGGCGACCTATCAGCCAAAAGGCGATGATGCTGTCGCAGAAAATGGTGACCGTGTCACCATCGACTTTGTTGGCAAGATTGATGGTGTTGAGTTTGCTGGTGGTAAGGCAGATGGTTTTCCATTTGTTCTGGGCGAAAAACGTATGCTGCCAGAATTTGAGGCAGCGATTGTTGGTCTGAAGGTCGGCGAATCCAAGACTTTCCCACTGCCATTCCCAGAAAATTACCACGGAGCAGATGTTGCGGGTAAGACTGCAGAATTTACCGTTACCCTCAAAGGTGTTGAGCTGACTCAGTTGCCAGAACTGACAGATGAATTCTGCAAACAGCTGGGTGTTGTTGAAGGCGGTGCAGAAAAACTGCGTGAAGACATCAAGAAAAACCTGGTTCGTGAAATCAAGAACCGTATCGCTTCCCTGAATAAACAGCACGTGTTCAATGAACTGGTCAAGGCAAACGAATTCGATATTCCTAAAGCAATGATTGAAAAGGAAATCGATGATTTGGTTGCATTTACCCGTCGTGATCTGGAAATGCGCAATCCTGAACACAAAGACGACGACTTGCCACGTGATATGTTCAATGCACAGGCAGAAAGCCGCGTCCGTCTTGGTCTGCTCCTCGGTGAACTCATGAAAGACAATGTTCTGGATGTTACTCCAGAACAGCTGAAAGAACGTGCTGAAGAAATTGCATCCAGCTATCAGCAGCCACAGTCCGTTATTGACTATTACATGAACGATGCAAACCGTCGTCGTGAGCTGGAAAACATCCTGATGGAAGAAAATGCAGTCGCATACATCTTCGAAAAAGCAAAAGTAACCGAAAAAGCAGTTGCATTCGAAGATCTGATGGCTCAGCAGCTGTAATTTTGGATACTCTGGATTTTTGAAATTACAGGAAAGCAGATGACGCAGTTTCGTGATTCAGTATTAGGAGCAGAAATGCTTGGTATGGTTCCAATGGTCGTCGAACAGAGTGGCCGAGGGGAGCGTGCTTATGATATATATTCCCGCTTGCTGAAAGAGCGCATTATCTTTCTGGTTGGTCCCGTCACAGATGAAAGTGCCAACCTGATTGTT
>CAVJQJ010000133.1:0-4064 GCA_963651715.1 Anaerovoracaceae bacterium | reverse complement strand
GATCTATGCTGTCGGGATATTCTTCCAGTTTGGCTACTGTGCCTTTTCCTCACAGTAAATATGAGGGAGGAAGTTGATTGACCATTCAATAATCAAAATGTCATACAATAGCTTCCTTTAGCGACAATTGGAATTGGATACATGGCAGAAACCATCATGACCCGGGGCAAACCGTGGAAGGTTATCCTGACCTTTGCGTTGCCGATGATGGCGGCAAGCCTGCTCCAGCAGCTCTACAACACCGCTGATACCCTTATCATTGGCAACTTTGAGTCTGATCAGGCGTTGGCGGCGGTCGGCTCCTGTGCCTACCTCGTCGGGCTCTTCGTGGGTGTCGGCATGTCACTGGCACTGGGGGCGGGCATCTGCGTTTCTCAGGCCTATGGTGCCAGAGACTATTCTCGGGCACGTCAGTTTGCGGGGGCAGGGAGCCTGCTGGTAGTCTTCATCGGTCTGGCGATGGCAGTCATTGCTTTTCTGGTCAGTCGGCCATTGCTTGAAAACGTCATTGCCGTGCCCGATGCCATCCTGGAAGATGCCGTGCTGTATGCACAGATCTATGCTGTCGGGATATTCTTCCAGTTTGGCTACTGTGCCTTTTCCTCACAGATCCGTGCCATAGGCGACAGCCGGACAACCATGTTCATCCTGATGGTGACAACCATCCTCAACATCCTGCTGGACCTGTTTTTTGTTGCAGGATTGCATTGGGGCGTTGCTGGGGTCGCTGTCGCAACCACCATCTGTCAGTTCGTTTCCATGGCATTGGCATTCATCTGTATGGTCAAGCTCTACCCGCTTTTCTATTTCAGCAAACTGCGATGGAAAATCGATTGGCCAACAGTTCGGGATGTGTTCAGGACAGGTATTCCACTGACCGGTCAGTCCTTTCTGATCTTTGGCGGTTTCATGGTGCTCCAGAACCTGGTCAACAGCTTTGGAGTCGAAGTCACCGCCTCCTTTGCCGTATCAGGCAGGCTGGAACTCTATATGCTCGTGCCGCTCATTGCAGTGCTGCAGGCAGTCTCCACCTATGCTGGGCAGAACTATGGCGCACAGGCTTATGACCGTCTGATTGCGGGCATGAAACAGGCAATCCTCCTCAACGTCGTCATCATGGGCGTCATGGGAACATTGGGCTTTATCCTTGCCCCTTGGCTTGTCTCCTGCTTCGGAGTCACCGAAACATCAGCTGGCTATGCTGTCGAGCATTTGCGGGTAGCATCAATCGATCTGATTCTCTACGCCATCTATTCCCCGATATCAGGCATCTGCCTGGGTATCGGAAAAAGCTGGGTACTGCTGGCAGTCTCAACCGTTGAACTCACAGGCCGCATCATCTTCGCCAACCTGTTGGCTGATGATATCGGTGTCGCCTGTATCTGGTGGAACGAACCGCCGGCATGGATGATTGTGGTGATTGCGCTCTATGCCTTCTACTTCTGCTATCTGAAAAAGCGGATAACGACCCCCGAATCCCTGACGGAGCAGGGACAGCGCTGATTGTTCAATATTGCAGACTTACTTCTTTTTGGCGTGCGGATGCGCCGCATCATAGACCTGTGCCAGATGCTGGAAATCCAGTGCGGTATAAACCTGCGTGGAAGCGATAGAAGTGTGCCCCAGCATCTCTTGAACAGCGCGTAGATCACCGGAAGACTGCAGGATATGGGAAGCAAAAGAATGGCGTAAGACATGGGGATGCACATGCATTGGCAATCCCACCCGTTCCGCATGGGCTTTCAGGCGGAGCTGGACCACACGTGGACTGATTCGACGTCCTTTGGTGTTCAGAAAGAGGGCATACTCACTGTCTGGCGGGCAATCCACTTTCAAGAGGCTGCTCCTGACAGACAGCCATTGATTCAACGCATGGATGGCGGCATCACCGACAGGCACAGAGCGGATCTTGCTGCCTTTCCCCGTGACAGTCACCTCCTTTTCCGCGAGATTCAGCCAACCAGCAGACTGATAATCCCGTGTATTCACTGCATGGATATCCAACCCCGTCAGTTCAGAAACACGCAGCCCACTGGAATACAGCAGTTCAAACATCGCTTGGTCACACAGCACTATCTCAGGATGTTCAGCCTTCTTTGCCTGTTCATCCTCAGACTCCGTGGCAACCAGTCGGATGGCATCATCTACCGCCAATGCCTTGGGAAGCAGCTTGCTTTTCTTGGGGGCATGGATACCCTCCGTTGGATTCACCTCGATCTTTCCCTGTTCCAACAGCCACTGGTAAAGGCCCCGCCAGGCAGACAGCTTCCTGCTGATGGAACGTGGACTCAGTCCCTTGCTATGCAGCACCGCGGAGAAGCGTCTGAAATCAGGTTCCTTCAACTGCAGCAAAGGAGTATCACCGGCCAGATTCAGCAACTGTTCCAGATCCCGGCTGTAATTGGATACAGTGAAATCAGACAGCATCCGCTGACCGACCAGCATATCCAGATAATCGTCGATGATATCAGTATCTACCAAAGGTTTTCCAATAACTATTCAGAGAATAGAACAATGTTCCGTTTTCACAGGAGATTGGGCGTATTTTATGCTAGGGTGTCCTTCGTCACGGGATCTACATCTTTGTAGGATTTGATGAAAGAAGGATTTTCTTCATTGTTTTACTTCTGCAAGTATGGCAATTGTTTCCAAATTTTGAGTATTCGATTTAATGATGTCCATCATATAGCTGATGAGTCGATTTTTTACGCTACTTCCTTCGTTAACAACAATGTTTTTGAATTCATTGTAAATTTGTCTAGCTTATGGCGAAGAAATAACTGTCTAGATTGGAATTCGCCCTGCAAAACCTCCTACTCAGTTTGCATGTATTTGTATGCAAGGCTTTATCTTATTCTTTGGAATGTTAAAAATAAATACCAATATTTAATGGCAACAGGTTTGTCGTTACGACATCTTTGGAGAATATCACCCATAATGGTAATATCGAATGAATTTTAAAATGTTAGAGGCATGTTTCTGGTAGAGAAGTTAAGAATATCTTCCATGCTAAATCTCAATAATATCGATCGAAATTTTGTACCAATTGTTAATATTCAGAATGTTGTTTTTATAGATAAACTTATTCTTTCCCCACAAACCAATGGCGCATAACCTACAAAAGTGGTATTCATCATTCCTTCAAAAAAGAAACATTGATGCTCCAACAGGAGCGCATCTTTATTCATATCATTTCACCAAACAGGAGTTCGATGACCTGACCGTCGAACTGGGCTCATTTAGAAAGTACCATGGTGCAATTAGAAGGACTAACCTGACTCTGTCTGAATTAATCTGTATACTCATGTACGCAGCTCAATGGTGGCATCGGAAATATAGTGGAGGGGCCTGGAGTTGGGATGATGTTTTTGCAGATGTTGTTCCAAATTATGGTGATGATTTCTTCTATGATGTCAATGAACGATCTGCAATCATAGAGACGGCAGCATATTCTTTCAGTAACTATCTTCCTGATGCTGGCAAACGATTCTTTGCCTGTAGCGTTCGGGAAGGGGGCATCCCATTAAATGCGCTTGCAGAAGACAGTAAATCGAATCTTGGGAATTTTTTGAATACCTTTTCACTCAGCTGTATTTAGGTTTTGGTCTTGATACCCCATCAGCAAAACAGTTAATCAAGCGTTTTTCAGCACTTCCCATCCCACTGCGTGAAGATAGTTTCTATGAAATGGCATCACAGTTTGCTGTTCGCATTTGCCGTATAGCAGAAAAGGTACCTAGGGGACTCTCTGGTAACTCGATTAAAAAAGCTCTTACTTTCGTAGATGATGGTGAAGAATTTACAGATTCATATGCCAATATTCTCATTCGGCTGATTAAAAGTGCCAATACTATCCGGGATAGTATTTCCTCAAAGAGAATCTTCACTGCTTCGAGGTGTCTTCAACAGAGTCCCCTTGATGACGAAGTTTTCAATCTTGTTCTGGATGTTGAATTCAATCCGACTTCTTTACTTGCCAATCATAGTTCTGATAACTTGCAGAAAATCAGACTGGAATGTTGTTTACCAAAGGAGACTATAGAGGAAGATGTTCTTCTATATCT
>CAVJQJ010000132.1:0-2623 GCA_963651715.1 Anaerovoracaceae bacterium | reverse complement strand
GCCTGATAGTGTGGCAAGGCGGCATTTTCACCAAAGCCCGCAATTGTTCCAAAACTTGGGGATACGTAGTCTTTGCGTTTCGAACGGTATTCCTCGATTTTTTCTGAAACAGTGACTTCAGAAACGATGACGCCTCTTTCCTGGACTTCATCAAACCAAGCCTGGAATTCACAGAATGCAGCACCATCATCAATCATGACGTCACGGATATGGTCGAGTTCTTTCGGTGCTTTCCTGGATTTCAGGAGCAGTGTTGGATTGACAAATTCTGTGATGTGGATATCTTCCCGGAGTGCGCCAACCATCGCATAGGATGTACGCTGCGGATCAATCTGGAGGGAAGCATTCTCAGGCAGTTGTGAAAGGGTTTCCTGAATGGACTCATAAGGCTTGATTGTGATGCCCTCTTTCATCAGCTTCGTCTGGAGTACTTCAGGAATTTTCTGTTCTGCGATAAAAAGTTCGACTGTTTTTGGTCCAATCAAAAGGTAGCTGATGAAAACGGGATTGCATTCAATATCACTGCCTCGGAGATTCAATGTCCAGGCAATATCATCAAGACTGCTGATCAATGACCATTGAACATCTGCTTCTTTAAGTTTTTCACGCACCTGTTCTATTTTTTCTGTGCGTGAAATCGCAACGTATTCCAAAGTATGTTCAAAGACGACACCATCAGGAAGTTCCGGTCTCTCTGTCCAGACTGTGGATATGATGTCGATATCGGTCCGCAAAGACATCGCATTCTTTTCGAGCCGCGCCTGTAAATCTTTTCCCTGCTGGACAGGTATCAATCGACCATCCAATGCAACCACGGTACCTGCCGGAAAATAGGACAAAATCCAATCGATATAGGTTCTTCCATCTGGCCCCGTCCATTTGCACATTTCGATTCCAGAATCAGTGAGCTGCTTTTCCGCCTGCTCCCAGTAACGGCTATCAACCCAGAGTGAACCTTTATCCATACCAACGACCAATACCCCGGCAGACCCTGTAAATCCAGAAAAATACGCCCTGCTCTGCCAATACTCTGGCAGATACTCGGAAAGATGCGGATCTGAGCTGGGGATGATGACAACATCAACTGATTGCTCTTTCATGGCCTGTCTTAACTGTTCAAGCCGATCTGGAATGGTTTGCGATGTCATATTGATTCCGTCGTTGATTATTTTCAAAGAATCTTATTATGCTACATCCCTAACTGACTGGACACTGATACCGTTCAATGCGTTGCCTTCATGTCGCATCATCAGCACAAAAGTTCCACGTGAAACATTAAAAAAGGGCTGAAACTGTTCGACCCTTTTCCTGTGGATAACTTTGTTGATAATTCTGATGGGTATCAGGATGCATTCCTGATCTTTGCCAATAAACCATCCAGCACATCAAGATTGGCAAAGTCAATCACCAATTTACCTTTTCCTTTTGCTCCCACCTTGAAGCTGACTTTAGTTGCCAAGAGATCGGACAGTTCTGTTTCAAGGTTGACCAGATCCTGAGATTTTTCCTTAACAGGTTTTGGTGGATTATTCTGTCTATTGATTTCCTGAGCAACGAGCTTCTCTGCCTCGCGTACCGAAAGGCGTTTGGCAACAATCTGGGTTGCCAATGCAATCTGAACAGCACCTTCAACGCCCAACAGTGCTCTTGCATGTCCCATGTCGATATCTCCCGCTGTCAACATGGTCTGGACTGGTTCTGTCAGATTAAGCAGACGGAGCAGATTGGTGACCGCACTTCTGGAGCGACCAACCGACTGAGCAGCCTGTTCATGCGTGAAGTTAAAGTCGTGGATAAGTCTTTGAATACCTGTTGCCTCTTCCAATGGATTCAGGTCTTCCCGCTGCATATTTTCAATCAGCGCCATTGCAGCAGCAGCTCTGTCATCGACATTCTTGACGATGGCAGGTATCTCTTTCAATCCTGCAATCTGAGCAGCACGGAAGCGTCTTTCCCCGGCAATAATCTCATAACGCTTGCCACCAACTGTATCTTCAAGAGGTCGAACCAGAATTGGTTGCATAACCCCCTGTTCGCGGATAGATGCAGCCAAATCATTCAATGCACCTTCATCCATTCTGGAACGGGGCTGGTATTTACCGGCTTTCAGGCGTGCCATTGAGAGTGGCGAAACCAGCGGGGAATCTGAGGATAAGTCAGGCGCAGAACCCAGCAGCACTTCCAGTCCGCGACCTAATCCTTTTTTCTTTTTAGTTGTTGTTTCACTCATGATATGTTTTCGTATGTTCAATCAGTGTGATTCAAGCCAAGCTAATAATTCTTTTGCACAATCCATGTATGCCTTTGCCCCTTTTGAGGATGGGTCAAAATCAACACCAGGCAAACCATAGGATGGTGCTTCTGCCATACGAACATTTCTGGGGATAACTGTCTTGAAAACCCGGTCACCAAAGTGTTTTTCCAGCTGGTCTGACACATGAACCGAAAGGGTGACACGTCTGTCATACATGACCCGCAACAGAAGAAGCCCAATAGCATTCAACTGTGGATTCATATTAGAGTAAACATGACGTACGGTATTCAGGAGATCAGATAACCCTTCCAAAGCGAAATATTCACATTGCATTGGAATGATGATGCCATCCGCTGCACAGAATGCATT
>CAVJQJ010000131.1:0-2777 GCA_963651715.1 Anaerovoracaceae bacterium | reverse complement strand
ATCAGCCGGGTTCAGGCCGAGTTTGCCTTATCGGACCAGCGTAAGTTCTGGGTGCCTTGTCCACACTGCGATGAGTACCAGGTGCTTGAATGGGAGAATGTCCACTGGATGGATGACCCTGAACAGCGGCATGAGGTATTCGGGCATGCGGTGCCCTCGTCTGCACGTTACGTTTGTCCACATTGTGGTGTGGCATGGACTGATGCAGAAAAGAACAGGGCTGTGAAAAAAGGTGAATGGCGCGCCAGTGCACCGTTCCTTGGTGTGGCGGGGTTCTACATCAACGAACTGTATTCACCGTTCCCTGGGTCCACACTGGAGCGGATGACCGAGAAATACCTGAATGCGAAGCGTCATCTGGATGATGGCGATGATTCAGTGATGCGGTCGTTCTACAACAACCAGCTTGGCAGACCTTATAGGTACACGTCTGACATGCCATCTACTGAGGAATTGGCTGCACGTGTAGAAAACTATCCAGAGATGGTTGTTCCACGTGGTGCCTGCGTTGTGACTGCTGGCGTTGACGTCCAGCATGACCGTGTAGCAGTCATCATCCGCGCATGGGGACGTGGTGAAGAATCCTGGCTGTTGTGGTGGGGTGAACTGTATGGTCAGGTGATGGTTCCAGAACAGGGTGTCTGGCAGGAACTGGATGCCCTGTTGACGAAAGAGATACCGACTGCGGCGGGCAGGCCGACAAGGATTCGGGCTGTATCTATCGACTCGTCAGATGGTCAGACATCAGATGCAGTGTATTCCTTCGTGCGAAAACGCATGTCAAGGAATGTGATGGCAATCAAAGGGTCATCAATCGATAAGACTGAAATCTTCAATACCCCGATGGTTTCTGTCGATAAGAACCGCCTGCAGAAGGCTCACAGATATGGGTTGCGGCCGTTCTCTGTCGGTGTATCACGTGCCAAGGATCTGCTCCTTGGCTCTGATGCTGCTGGTGGCCGTATCCGTCTGACCGGTACTGGACCTGGTCGAGTACATTGGTATGAGGGTGTCCGTTCAGATTACTTCGAACAGCTGACGTCTGAAATCAAGGCTCCATCATCAACACGTAAAGGTGTGAAGGTATGGACAAAACTGTCAGGCGTGAGGAATGAGGCATTGGACTGTGAAGTTTATGCCTTGCATGCAGCACGTTCGTTGAAAATCAATCTGTGGAAAACAGCACGATGGGAAGCTGAAGAAAACGCTATCTCAAAGGACATTTTCCAGCAGATGGAGCTTGTATCTGGCGACGGCGATGAAAACAAAGCGGTCAAGGTTGAATCACCTTCACCGCAGACAAAACGTGCCGCACGGCCGTTCAGACGGTCTGGCACGGGATTCTCGGCAACATCATGGTAAAGATAAAACGGAAATTGAATCTGGGTGATTCGGCGGTGTGGGTTGAACCTGTACCGCCTTTTTTATTGCCTGATGCGACAGCCATCAAGCTGGTCCTCAGGAATGGGGATTCAAAACTTGAGCTGGATGGCACCAGGAGTGGTTCTGATGCCATCTTTACGCTGACAACTACGCAGAGTGCAACGCTTGATGTCGGTGATTGGGCGATGGTGCTTCTGCTGACGACTGAGACAGAACGGGCAAGCTGTGTGATCGGTACCTTGAAAGTGATGCCTGACCCGCTTGTTTCAGGCATTTATCAGGACAAGTCGGAAGCCCAGCAGATGCTTGAGGCGGCTGAGAAGGCTTATTACACCCTGTCGAGTTCTGGCGGTCGTGTCGCATCCTATACGATTGGTTCACGCCAGATTACCTATTCCAATCTGTCTGAACTACGGCAGATGATCATGGACCTGAAGGCAAAGGTTTTCGCTGAAAACGGTGCCGACAGTGACCCACGGACTTCATATGTGAGATTCCGATGATTGATTTTTTAAAACGCTTGTTCGTCGGTGTGAAAAAACGTGCTTATGCCGCTGCCAGATTCACCCGTTTGACATCTGACTGGCGGGCAATCAATACATCCGCTGATGCTGAGATTAAGGCGTCACTGCGTGCATTGAGGGCGCGTTCCCGTGAAGTCATCCGTGACAATCCGCATGCAGCCAATGCACAGCGGGTTTATGTGAACAATATTGTTGGTGCAGGCATCGGTCTGCAGTCCCATGTTGTCTCGAACAAGGGGGTGCTGAATGAACGCATCAACAGCATGATTGAGAATGCCTGGGCTGACTGGTGTGTGGCTGACCGATGCCATACGGCTGGACGGTTGGCATTCTCCGATATGCTCCGGGCAATCGTCTCCCAGATTTTTGAATCAGGTGAGGTGCTTGTCAGGAAGGTGCGCCAGCCGTTCGGGAAGTCCAATGTGCCTTTTGCATTGGAGATCATTGAGGCTGACCAACTGGCTGATGAATACAGTTCTGTGCAGCTTAAAAGCGGCAATACTGTCCGTATGGGGGTTGAAGTCGATGTGTGGAACAGGCCGGTTGCTTATTACCTGTACCCGAACCATCCGGGTGACATTACATTCAGGCATGTTGACCCGTCAAAGTTGATCCGTGTGCCGGCAGAGGATGTGTTCCATCTGTTCATTGCTGCCCGGTTCCCGCAGACACGTGGTGTACCCCTGCTTCATTCGGTGCTTGAACGGCTGAATGATATGGGGGCTTATGCGAAGGCTGAGATTGTTGCGGCGCGAGCTTCCGCCAACATTGTTGGTTTTGTGAAGACGCCTGAACCTATGGCTGGGGCGGAGACTGATTCTGGTGAGCGGGTCATTGACAGTGAACCGGGCACTTTCCGTTCGCTTTTAC
>CAVJQJ010000130.1:0-2564 GCA_963651715.1 Anaerovoracaceae bacterium | reverse complement strand
CGAATACACCATCAGTGAATTCATTTATTCCCAGTTCGCTCTGTTTGGCGTTGCTCCGGTCATCATTGTCAATGTGCTGGATCCATCGACTGACAAGAAGAGTGCAACAACAACTGATGTTACCCTGTCTTCGAAAGATGGTTCTGCAACCATTGAAGAAACAGGCATCCTGATTGATTCTGTTGACCTGAAGGTTTCCGGTTCTGCGTCTTACACCAAAGATGTTGACTATCAGTTGACATTTGATGAAGCAGGCAGACTGGTCATCACTTCTCTGAAGGGTGATGATGGTTATCTGTGCTCTGTCGGTACTGAACTGACTTTCTCTGCAGAAAAACTGGATCCATCCGCTGTCACCGCTTCCGACATTGTCGGTGGCGTTTCAACAACCGGTGTGAAAACCGGCTTTGAACTGATTGACGAATGTTTCCCACGCTTCCGGATGGTTCCTGGTGTTCTGCTGGCACCCGGTTACTCTGAAACCGCAAGTGTCGCAGCTGTGATGGCAACCAAGGCATCCAACATCAATTCGCATTTTTCTGCGATTGCACTGGTGGATGTACCTACCGATACCGTCACCAGCTATACCGCTGTTGCTGAATGGAAGAATAACAACAATATCGTTGATGAACGCCAGGTCTGCTGCTGGCCGATGATTGCGCTGGATAAAACCGCTTACCATCTGTCCACCCAGCTTGCTGGTCTGATGGGGCAGGTTGATGGTGACAGTGACGATGTGCCATACATGTCTCCATCCAATCATTCTCTGCAGATGAATGAGGCTGTTCTGTCAGGTGGTTCTGATGTATGGCTTGGTCCAGATCAGGGTGCTTATCTGAACAGTCAGGGTATCGTGACTGCATTGAACTTTATCGGTGGCTGGGTCGCATGGGGCAACCGTACGGCATGTTATCCATCCAATACCGATGTCAAGGATGCATTCCTGCCTATCCGAAGAATGTTCTCCTGGATTGGCAACACACTTGTACAGAGTTTCTGGCAGCGTGTTGATGCTCCGCTGAACCGCCGTCAGATTGATACCATCGTTGATTCTGCGAATATCTGGCTGAATGGCCTGACTGCTCAGCAGTACATCCTCGGCGGGCGTGTTGAATTTCTGGAAACAGAAAACACGACAACCGACCTGATGGATGGCAAGGCTAAGTTCCATGTCTATATTACGCCACCAAGTCCAAATCGTGAAATCGATTTTGTCCTGGAATACGACCCGGACTATCTGTCCACCTTGTTTGAATAAGGAGTAAGCAATGGCTAGTGGAGAAAACAACGTTCCAGAACGCCTGATTAACTTCAGGGTCTATGACGACAGCAATGACCTGCTTGGCATTGCGACAGTGGATCTGCCTGAAATCGAGTACATGACCGACACGGTTTCCGGTGCAGGTATTGCCGGCGAAGTCGAAAGTCCAATCCTTGGGCATTTCGGTTCAATGACCACCACTTTCACCTGGCGGACCATTGAATCCAAGGCAATCAATCTGGCTGCACAGAAGGCTCATACTGTTGATGTCCGTGGATCTCAGCAGGTGTATGACGCCGCAAACGGTACTTATGCAACCAAGGGTATCCGTGCAACGATGAAACTGGTTCCAAAGAATATTTCTCTTGGTTCTTTGGAAGTTGGTTCTACAACTGACACAGAAACAGAATTCGAAGTGCTGTACATCAAGCTGTACATCGCTGGTGACTCTGTCCTGGAAATCGATAAGTACAACTACAAGGCTGAAATCGGTAGCAACGACGTCCTGTCGTCTGTCCGCAGCGATCTGGGTCTTGCCTGATACCTATCGTGCACTCAGTGCAAAAGCAAAAAGCCAACAGTTGGAAGCTGTTGGCTTTTCTGTTTTCAAATGGTTAAAAGGAGTAACCACATGAAACTTATCGATAATTTTAACATATATCTGAAAGGTAAAGCTGTGGAAGAATTGGAAAAAGCAACGAATGTCAGGCGACTGTGCTGGGGGATTCTGGCGGTTATTGCTCTGTACGCCGTTCCACCGATTCTGCAGTCCCTGTCTTTATTGATGGCTAACTGAAAAGGAATAAAAATGGCTGAATACGTTTTCGAAAAACCATATGAGTTTGAAGGAAAAACCTACGAAAAGATTGAGTTTGATCTTGAAGGGCTGAAAGGTTCTGACATCAGTGCAGTGAAGAAGCAGTGGTCTGCAAGCGGCAACAATTCTCCTCTCCCTGTCGCAGATTCTGATTTCTGTGCCATGATTGTTGCAAGACTTATCAAGCAGCCATTTGAATTCATGATGGAAATGCCTGGCAAGGATTACAACAGGATTACCATGCAGGTGATGAATTTTTTGCTCGCATAGGACTTCGTGTAAATGATCCCCTGAAGAAGATTGTGTCCTGGTGCATCAGTCTTTCAAGAGCTGAGACTGGTAGTGGTGCGTTGGAATGGTTTGATGTTCCAATGGTTGATTTGTCAGTTTGGGCGGAAGTTGTGAACGACATGGAAAAGAAACGGAAAAAGCCGAGACTGTAACGGATTCTGTGGAAATTCAAAATCTGATAATTTAGGAGAAAAT
>CAVJQJ010000129.1:0-13939 GCA_963651715.1 Anaerovoracaceae bacterium | reverse complement strand
GTCGATGATCTGCGAATTGAAGATGGACGAATCACCGGCGTTGCTCTTGATAACGGAAGCATCATCGAATCCAATCATGTCTTGATGGCACCGGGGCATAGTGCCCGAGATACTTTTGAAATGCTCCATAAACGGGGAGTATTCATGGAGGCAAAGCCATTCTCGGTGGGTTTCCGTGTCGAGCATCCTCAATCATTGATTGATGACTGCCGTTTAGGTCCGAATGCAGGCAATCCCCTTCTTGGTGCCGCCGATTATAAACTGGTGCATCACTGCAAGAATGGACGTGCTGTTTACAGCTTCTGCATGTGTCCAGGAGGAACTGTGGTTGCCGCCGCATCCGAACCCGGACGTTTGGTCACCAATGGGATGAGCCAGTATTCCCGTAATGAACGCAATGCCAATGCGGCGATTGTCGTGGATGTGAATCCAGATGACTTTGATGGTGAAGGCCCTCTTGCTGGCATAGCTTTCCAGAGAGAATTGGAACGTAAAGCTTTTGAATTAGGTGGCAGTAATTACAACGCCCCTTGCCAGCGTATCGGTGACTTCCTGAAGAATAAGCCTTCAACCAAACTGGGCAAAGTTATCCCGTCTTATCAGCCTGGTGTTACACCTTGCAATCTGGCCGATGCCTTGCCTGATTTTGCCATTGAAGCGTTGAGAGAAGCGCTCCCCGCCTTTGAAAAATCGATTCCCGGCTTTTCGATGGCGGATGCCGTCCTAACCGGCACTGAGACGAGAACTTCATCGCCCGTCCGAATCGTCCGGGACCGGTCAACATTTGAAAGTGTTTCCGTAAAAGGGCTTTATCCTGCCGGGGAAGGCGCAGGCTACGCAGGCGGGATCTTGTCATCGGCTGTCGATGGCATTGAAGCCGCCCAAGCCATTGCATTGTCTATTGCCCATCACACTGAATCCTGATGAACTTCTTTAACTTCCCTTAACGAAAAAGCCGTTTGAAAATCAAACGGCTTTTCTTTTATCTACGCTTTTTGGAAACTTTTGGCGCTTCCTTTTTAGGCGCTTCTTTCTTGGCTGGTTTTGCTGCCTTTTCAGGCCTTGCCCTAGCTGTATTCTTTTTCTCTACAGTTTTTTCAGCCTTCGAGTTTCTCGCTGTACGTTTATCAGCCTTTACTTCTCTGCGGGAAGTTTCGTTCTTCTCGGCGCGCTTATCTTTGCCCCGCTGTCTTGAATCTTTCTGCTGTCTGCTATCCTTTTCTTTGACAGCATGACGGGTACTAGGACCTTCAATCTCTTTGGCTTCGCGTCTGGAACCTTTACCCCGTCTTCCTCTCGCATCTCTTTCTACATCTTTCGCTGTATCATTTTTACGGACAACGGTCTTTTCCTGTTGCTCAGGATGGCGAACTCTGGCTCTGCGACGTTCATGACGATTTTCCCGATGAGCCGATGCAGAATCCTTTTCCCGGTCAGCAACGGTCTTGATATCTTGGGGTTTGTCCACTGCAACTGGCGTTGGACGTTCTACATGTCTGGTGGAATGTTTTCTGGAACGGCGCACAGGCCGCTCTACACCATCATCAGCATCACTACTGTAGTTGTAAGTGTCAGGACTGGTATCCGCTTCCTTACTGTACTGCTGCAGTGCTTTGACGCGATCAACACCAGCACCGCCAATGATACGACGGGCACCATTGAAACGGCCACGCCAGTAGCTTTCATTCATACTGTTGATGCGGACACGCTGGCCAGTACGAGGGGAGTGGATGAATTTGTCATCTCCAAGGTAAATCCCAACATGAGAATTTGCCCGTCTCATGGTGTTGTAGAACACCAGATCACCCGGTTTCAGTTCATTCCGGCTGACGTACTGACCAACACGACTCATTTCTGCCGCCGTTCTTGGCAGATCCGTGCTTAAGGATTCTTTATAGACATAACGGACAAAACCACTGCAATCCAGTCCCGTCAATGGTGAGTTACCTCCGTAACGGTATGGGGTACCAATGAGTGACATGGCAGTCATAGCCAAGTCGGTTGCCTTTGGCGTGTAGCCATGCACACTGTTGCCGACAATGTTTTCTGCGACATCACTCGTATAATTGTTTCGCGGTGTATCACTGTTGTAGCTGTAATAGGATCTCCTTCGGCTACGGCGACTATAACGACGCTCTTGGCGTTCTGATGCCTGCTCCTGATTGTTATTGGAGCGCACACGACGTGAATCTCGTGGCTGACTGTCCCTAGATTCCTGACGCTCTGGTTTATTCTTTGAATGGCGACGGTCTTTAGAGGATTCTTTTGCGGAATCCTTTTTATTTCGGCTTTTTGAAGATTCTTCTTTGTGGCGGTCTTTGGTGTTGCTATGGGCGCTTTGTTTCGCAACTCTGGATTTTTCGGCCGGGGTGGCGGATTTTGTGCTTTTAACCTTTTGAACCTGTTTGACCGCGACAGCCCCCGAATGACCACTGCTTTTCTTGGCGGCTTCTGCGGGCATCCATACAACTGTGGCGGCAAATGCAGAAATGCAAATTGCACGAAACAATGTTTTTACCACCAATGACATTCTGGCCCCAATTCACCTAAGAGGGTAAGACTTTAAGCGAATATGGCAAAAATGTCAAAAAAACCTGATTCATTTTCGTTTATTTTTCCTGATTTAATCATTATTTTTTAACAAAATGCATCGTTCTTTGCATTTTTGCATCTTGAATCATCGAGGGAAAATTTTCGGCTGGATGTCTGATATTTCAGGCTAGACGGGTATCAGAAACCCCCAAAAGGTCCCTGAAAAAAAGTACCACCCAGTCCCAAAAATCTGGGATTCATGGGAAGCTGAGACATCTTTATGATTTACTGGATGTTTTCCTGAATGGTGATGCAGTTCGGATGCAGCGGGAGTCTTATTCTTCCGTTCAATCCGCCCATCTTTTGCAATGGCCAGATTGGTTCCCGGGAAATCAACCTCTGTCAGATAACGGATTCTTGCCGCAACAATATCTGATGCATCTTTTCGAGGCCCCACACCTTTCGTCTGAATGAACGAATGGATTTTTCCATGGACAAAAGTACCACCATTCAGGTTGATTGTCGCTTCCAACACCGGTGCATAGGCAAGCTGGTCCACCAGCCTGACACGATAAGGCGTACAGAAATTACCAAGACTATAAGCAATCAGGTAATCACTGTCTGGATAATTTGTCCCCATCATGATATCGCCTGTAAATGCCAAGGTCACCGTGTCCTTGGCGTGACAGTTCCAAGACAGGATAAATACCACCAACAGTGCGAATTGTGTCAGGATTTTTTTCATGTCGCCTTTGTCATGTCATCAACAGCAGGAAAGATTGATTCCATGCCGTCAGTTCCGTTTTACAGAACCCTAGAAGCCATTATGACAAAGCGTTTAGAAAACATCAAAAAATGGATATTTTTCAGTCGGTTAAACTTCTTATGTATACACATATGCAACAACAGTCATTATTCACTGTCATCGATACCGAGTTCCTGAATCTTACGGGCAATGGTATTGCGCCCGATTCCCAGCAGGACTGCCGCTTCATTCTTTCTACCCCGTGTATACCGTAAAGCCGTCCGGATCATTATCCGTTCAAATTCTGCGCCAAGTGTATCCATGAGATTGCCCTGCCCTTCTTCAAGCATACTGGATGCTGTTTCCTCTAACAGTTTTTTCCAAGAATCATCCAGAGCAAAGGAATCTGAAACAATCTGAGATTGGGCCTTCTCGACCGTCACGACGGCAGCCTGTGGTTGTACGACCGGTTGGACAACCGGGTTAATGCCCTGTTCATCCAACAGTTCTTTAGGCATATCTTTCACTTCGACAGTCTGCCCTGCAACCATGACTGTCAGCCAGTAGCAGATGTTTTCCAGTTGACGGACATTACCGGTCAGTCTGCATGCAGCCAAGAATGAAGCCGCATTATCAGAGAGTTTTTTCGGCTCAACACCCATCTGATCCGCACTCTGTTTCAGGAAATGTCTTGCCAATACGGGAATATCCTCTGACCGCTCACGAAGTGGAGGTAAACGAAGCCGAATCACGTTAAGTCGATGGAAAAGGTCCTCCCTGAAGACTCCTTTCTGAACAAGTTTTTCAAGATTCTGATGGGTTGCAGCAATGACACGAACATTTGCCTTGACTGACTGATTCCCGCCAACCCGATAGAAATGGCCATCTGAGAGCACTCTCAACAGGCGTGTCTGCATTTCAAGCGGCATATCCCCGATTTCATCAAGAAAGAGGGTCCCCCTTTCTGCCTGCTCGAATCGACCACGACGCATCATCTGCGCTCCAGTAAAAGCTCCCTTTTCATGACCGAACAATTCTGATTCCATCAAATCCCTTGGGATAGCCGCCATATTCAGTGCGATGAATGGCTGCATCGCACGAGGGCTGTTCCTATGCAATGCCCTGGCGACCAGTTCTTTCCCTGTGCCGGATTCCCCTGTCACCAATACCGTCGCATTTGAATGGGAAAGTTTACCGATAGAACGGAAAACTTCCTGCATAGCGGGCGCCTGACCAATGATGTCTGGCATCCTTGATACTGTCTGAACCGTAGCAGATCCTGCCTCACTTTCCCGAGCCGCCCGCTTGATCAGATCAATCGCCTTGGTCAGATCGAATGGCTTCGTGAGATATTCGAACGCCCCCCCCTGGAAGGCAGCCACCGCTGAATCCAAATCAGAGAAGGCTGTCATGATGATGATTGGCAGATCTGGAAAACGTTCCTTTGCCACCTCTAGAAGTTTCAGTCCAGATGTCCCTGGCATCCGGATATCTGAGACCAATACCTGCGGTTGATCTGTCTCCAATGCCTTCAGAACCTCATCTGCGCTGGAAAAAGTTTTCAGCGGAACATTTTCGCGAGAAAGCGCTTTCTCAAGCACCCAACGAATTGACTCATCATCATCAACAATCCAGACCGGTTTCATCATTTCTTCCAATCCTCTCGTCTGTTGCCATCAATACTTTGTCAGAGGTAACCGAATCAGGAATTCGGTTCTGCCAGGACCACTTTCACATTCAATCAGCCCACCATGTTTCTGAATAAGTGTCTGTGAAAGAGCAAGCCCCAGACCACTTCCTCCTTCCCGTCCTGAAACAAGCGGAAAGAAGATGGTTTCAAGCATGCCCGGCGGTATGCCTGGTCCGTTATCAATGATATGCAAGTTCAGTGCCAATTTATAATACACCCCAGCAATGGTCACCTTTCTCGAAACCCGGGTCCTGAAGGTCAATCTGGCTTCACCTGCCTTGATCTGGGGTACCAGTGCATGCGCCGCATTTTCAGCAATATTCAGGACTGCCTGTATGAGCTGCTCCTTGTCACCCGTAATGTATGGCAGAGACAGGTCATAGTCACGAATGATGTCCAGCCCCTCAGGAAATTCAGCAAGAACAATACGCCTGACCCGCTCGCAGACTTCATGGATATTGATGTCATCGACAATATTGACACGTTTATGGGGAATCAGCATTCTGTCGACCAGTTTCTGCAGACGGTCGGCTTCCTTGATAATGACCTCTGTATATTCCTTGAGCTCTTTCAGGTTTTCTTCGGGCATGACCATTTCAAGAAGCTGGGCCGATCCTTTAATCCCGCCCAAGGGATTCTTGATCTCATGCGCAAGATTGCGCACCATTTCCATGTTCGCTTGATTCTGATTGACCAACCTGCTCTCACGGTCCTGGCGGATACGCTGGACATTCCCCCGCATCTCAATCAATACGCCATCAAACGGCATATCAATCGTCTTGACGACAGCATGGACATTCAATGGTCTTATCGCCGGACGCTGCAGCACAATATCCTGTCCTTTTTCGACGGTCTCTGACTGCACGACTTTCATGCAGATTTCCTCAAGGACTTCGCTGTTCAGGAATACCTGCCTCAGCTTCTGTCCCTGAATGACTTTTGAAGAAAGCTCCAGCATACCTTCACCTGCCGTATTGATATACCGGATGTGTCCATCCCTATCCAATATCATGACCGCCGTTGAGAGAAGGTCGAGTCCAGCCAGATTATCCATAAGCCACCTATATAAAAAAGGCGAAAACGTTGCCATTTTCGCCTTTGTTGATTTCATCCAATTTGATATTGATTGGACATATCAATTACAGAGAGTAATACATGTCGAATTCGATTGGATGAGGTGTCATACGCAAGCGGGTGACATCCTGCATCTTGAGTTCAATGTATGCATCAATCAGTTCACTGGTGAATACACCGCCACGGGTCAGGAATTCGCGGTCTTTGTCCAATGCTTCCAACGCCTGTTCAAGAGAGGAACATACAGTTGGAACCAGTGCATCTTCTTCCGGTGGCAGATGATACAGATCCTTGGTTGCCGCTTCACCTGGATGAATCTTGTTCTGGATACCATCAAGGCCCGCCATCAAGAGTGCAGAGAAACACAGGTATGGGTTTGCCGTTGGATCCGGGAAACGGGTTTCAATACGGCGTGCCTTCGGATTTGTCACATGTGGAATACGGATGGATGCCGAGCGGTTGCGGGCAGAATATGCCAGCTTGACTGGGGCTTCAAAACCAGGAACCAGACGTTTGTAGGAGTTGGTGCTTGGATTGGTGATTGCATTCAATGCGCGGGCATGTTTAATCACGCCACCAATGTAATAAAGCGCCATTTCTGACAGCCCCGCATACCCATCACCTGCAAAAAGGTTCTGACCGTCTTTCCAGATGGACTGATGGACATGCATACCGGTACCGTTGTCGCCAACGATAGGTTTTGGCATAAAGGTCGCTGTCTTGCCATACGCATGGGCAACATTCCAGGTGATGTATTTCTGAATCTGGGTCCAGTCTGCGCGTTTGGTCAATGTGGAGAATTTGGTCCCGATCTCATTCTGGCCAGCACCAGCCACTTCATGGTGGTGGACTTCTACAGGAATACCCATCTGTTCAAGCAGCAGACACATCTGGGAACGCATATCCTGGAAGCTGTCAACAGGAGGAACAGGAAAATACCCCCCTTTCACTCTTGGGCGATGCCCCGGGTTACCACCATCGATGTCTGCCGAACTAGACCAAGGCGCTTCTTCCGACCCGATCTTGATGAAGCTGCCAGACATCTCATCGCCCCAACGAACATTGTCAAAAACAAAGAATTCAAGTTCTGGACCAAAGAAGGCGGTATCGCCGACACCAGAAGATTTCAGATGAGCTTCCGCACGTTTTGCAATGGAGCGTGGGTCACGGTCATAACCTTTGCCATCAGATGGTTCAATGACATCACACTGCATGAAGACAGTGGTATCTTCCATGAATGGATCAATATTGGCGGTATCTGGATCAGGCAGCAGAAGCATGTCAGATGCTTCAATACCTTTCCATCCTGCGATTGAAGAGCCATCAAAAGCATGACCTTCTTCAAATTTATCCATATCAAATGCAGAGACAGGAACGCTGACGTGCTGTTCTTTGCCTCGAGTATCTGTAAAACGGAAGTCAACAAACTTTACTTCGTTTTCCTTAATCATGTTCAATACGTCTTCAGCGGACTTTGACATGTTTCTCTCCTTTATATCTGTTCCCGTCTAGCGAAAATCTTTGGGAATTACTGAGCGGCGAACGGCTCACCAAAAAACCTGTCTCTCTTACAAGCACTTTCCATGCCAAGAAATCACCAGCATTTTCTGCAACAAATCAGACCATTCACATCTTCACAAGGTAAAGCATATCCATAATAGTGCACACTGTCCATCATCGTGCGTCAAAATGGTGCGCCACGCACCAAAGTGTTTATTCATCAACGTAATGTATACTGCGCCCCCAGCTTATCCAGTCCCGCTATCAATGCGTCAAAGGCTGATTTAAGGTTCTCCTGCTTTCCCTTGACACCGACCTCGACATAGTTGTCTTCTTTCCGTGGACCAATATGGGGCAGGCTGAAAAGCCTGATTTCTGGAAAATCCGCTGCAATCTGCTCCATCATCGGGGTCATCTGCGCTTCCATTGTTCCCAGTACATCCACAACACATTCTAATTCAACAGCAGAAAAGAACAGATTCCGATGATAGGTATCCAACGCCCAGGCAATCATGGGATGCGCCATCTGCGGGAAACCAGGCACAAAGTAATGGGAGCTATAAGAAAACCCCGGAAATGGATTTACCGGGTTTGGAATGACTGCAGCCCCCTCTGGAAATTCTCCCATCTGCAACCGACGGATATTATCAGGAGACGTATAGTCTGGATGTTCAGGGTCTTCCGCAACCTGACGGATGCGTTTGTCTATTTCTTTCCGTGCTTCAGGATGCAGGACAAGCTGCCTGCCAAATGCCTCAGCCGCACAGACCCTTGTATAATCGTCCGGTGTCGATCCAATGCCTCCACAACAGAACACAATATCTCCTGATGCATATGTTTCCCTGAGTGTCGCCGTGATACGGTCAGGCTCATCTCCGAGATAACGCGCCCACCCCAACTGAAGCCCGCGTTCCGAAAGAATCCTGATGACATTGTTTAAATGGCTATCGGTATATTTTCCAGAAAGAATCTCATCACCAATGATGATCAATCCAATTGTCATGATTTCTCCATTCTCCTACTGATGCTTGGACAAATGTCCATTCTGACATAAGCCAATACTAGTAGTATATTGTCTGATGTTTTTGTTTCACATCATGAAAGTGTTTCTTGAGGAGTTTCTGTTTTATGGAAGAATTGAAAACAATGCCATCCGGCGTTCAGTATATCGACCATGTCATTGGCACCGGCACTGAAGTCGGCCGTGGCGCCACTTACATCAAAGTCCACTATACTGGATGGCTGAAGAATGAAGATGGTTCAAAAGGCAAACAGTTTGACACCAGCCGCAAACTGAACAATCCATTTGTCTACCCATTCAACCGTGGTTATGTCATCCAGGGGTGGGATTTAGGCATCCGAGGCATGAGAGAAGGCGGCAAACGTACCATCTACATTCCAAGCAATCTGGCCTATGGCCTCAATGGCATCCCAGGCATCATTCCTGTCAATGCAGACCTGATTTTTGAAATCGAGCTTCTTTCTGCCTGAACCTATGCTTATAGCAGTCCCTGTTCTGCAAAAGAACAGGTTCTGTTGCCTGCAACGACAATATGGTCAAGGACCGTCACATCCACCAGCTGCAGAGCCTCTTTCAACTGTTGGGTCAGATCGATATCCGCCCGGCTCGGGTCAGGTACGCCTGATGGATGATTATGTGACAGGATGACATTGGCCGCATTCAGGTCCAAGGCCGCCTTGACGACCTCCCGAGGATACACACTGGTCCGCGTCAGTGTTCCCTTGAACATTTCCTTAACGGACACCAGCCGGTTCTTCACATCGAGAAACAGCACGACAAAGGATTCATATTTCCGATTCTGGTAGTGCAACTGCAGATAACGCGTCACACTGTCTGAGGATGTCAGGACAATCTCTTTCCTGTCGAGTTCCTCCATCAGCAGACGCTTTGAAATCTCAACAATCGCCGAGAGCAATGCCATCTTGGCTTTTCCAACCCCCTTTACCACTTTCATATCCGCTTCGGTTGCTGTCAGCAGCGCTGAAAAAGAACCGAAATGCGTCATGATTTCGCGTCCCAGCTGGACAGCACTTTTTCCCTGCACACCGGTTCGCAGAAATATCGCAAGCAATTCTGCATCCGTCAGCGAAGCTGGACCATGCTGCAGAAGTTTTTCTCGAGGCCGTTCATCAATTGGCCAGTCAGTGATAGCCATGGGATGTCCTATATAATATTGAGAATCAGATTGATTATGCCAATCAGGGCATAACATTTTATTATTATTTTACCGAATATTTCCACTATGAAACTGATTCTCGCCCAACCACGTGGTTTCTGTGCCGGTGTAAAACGCGCCATCGATACCGTTGAACAGGCACTGGCATTATTTGGCCGTCCAATCTATGTCAGGCACGAGATTGTCCATAACACCCATGTGGTCAGTCAGTTACGGGAAAAAGGTGCAGTCTTCATTGAAGACCTGAATGAGGTCCCAGAGGGCAGTATCCTGATTTTTTCAGCTCACGGCGTTTCCCAGGCAATCCGGGAAGAGGCTGAACAGCGGAACCTAACACTCTTTGACGCAACCTGCCCCCTAGTCACGAAAGTACATTCTGAAGTTATCCGAAAACGAAGCAACGGTCACGAAGTGATTGTCATTGGTCATAAAGGACATCCTGAGGTTGAAGGGACAATGGGACAGTCCGATGGCGGCATGCATCTTGTCAGCAGATCCGAAGATATCGAGCGTCTTTCCCTGCGTCCCTCCTCAAAAATCGCTTATGTCTCACAAACCACGTTATCGATTGATGATACAGCTGATATCATCCAGGCACTGAAAGCAAGATGGCCAGATATCTCTGCTCCCAAGAAAGCCGATATCTGTTATGCAACCACCAACCGTCAGGAAGCTGTCCGACAACTTGCCAGACAGACAGACCTGATTATTGTTGTCGGCAGTCCAAACAGTTCAAATTCAAACCGTTTACGGGAAATGGCAGAAAAAAATGGCGTGGAAGCGCATATGGTGGACGATGCATCCCAGATTCGGCTGGATTGGCTCAAAGGACATCAATGTATCGGCATTACGGCTGGAGCATCTGCGCCGGAAGTTCTCGTCACTGAGATTGTCAACCTGCTGAAGCAACAGGGATACACCGATATCAGTGAACTTGAAGGTATCCCAGAAACTGTTTCATTTGTTCTCCCTAAAAACCTGCGGAACGCCTCACAGCGACAGAATTGACTGGCTACAAACATCGCCTCATCAAAGGCATCTATTCATAGATATGATTTCAGGGAATGATCTTGTTTTTATGATAGAATTGGAGGTTATTCGAATCAACTTTTCATGGAAAGAAAAAGATGTCCGGACATAGTAAATGGGCTAATATCAAACATAAAAAAGCTGCTGCGGATGCTAAACGTGGCAAAATTTGGACCCGTCTGATTAAAGAAATCACCGTTGCTGCCCGCATGGGTGGCGGCGATATCGACAGCAACCCTCGCCTGCGCCTTGCAACAGAAAAAGCAACTGCTGCAAATATGCCAAAAGATAATGTGAAACGTGCTATCGCACGTGGCTCTGGCACATTGGATGGCGTTAACTACGAAGAAGTCCGTTATGAAGGCTACGGCATCAACGGTGCAGCAATCATTGTTGACTGCCTGACCGACAACCGTGTCAGAACCGTTGCAGACGTCCGCCATGCTTTCACCAAATACGGTGGCAATATGGGCACCACTGGCTCCGTCTCTTTTCAGTTCAAGCATTGTGGCCAGCTGCTCTTTGCACCAGGCACCGATGAAGACGCACTGATGGAAGTTGCCCTTGAAAGTGGTGCAGAAGATGTCATCACTGATGAAGAAGGCGTTATCGAAGTCCTCTGTGCGCCTGCTGATTTCATCACTGTCAAAGAAGCCATTGAAGCTGCAGGCTTCAAGCCAGAAGAAGCAGAAGTCATCATGAAACCAGAAAACGAAACTGAATTCTCTGGTGAGGATGGCGAAAAAATGCAGAAACTGCTGGATGCCTTGGAAGATCTGGACGACGTTCAGGAAGTTTATACCAACGCTGTCATCGATGACGGTGAAGAATAACACCCAGTTCTCTAAACTACTTACTGCAGAGATATCTGATGAAGGTTCTTGTCATTGGTTCTGGCGGCCGCGAACATGCCCTGGCATGGAAACTGGCTCAATCAGAAAAAGTGGAAAAAGTATTCGTTGCCCCTGGCAACGGTGGTACCGCACTGGAAAACAAGCTGGAGAATGTGGCTGTTTCCGGCTCGGATGCATTGGCTGACTTTGTCGAACAGCAAGGTGTCTCACTGACTGTTGTCGGTCCAGAAGCACCGCTTGCAGATGGCGTTGTCAATGTCTTCCGTTCACGTGGTCTGAAAATCTTTGGGCCAACGAAAGAAGCCGCCCAACTGGAAAGCTCAAAGGATTTTGCCAAAGCGTTCATGAAACGCCACAACATTCCAACAGCAGACTACCAGACCTTTACCGACCCAGAACTGGCGCACCACTATATCGATGAAAAAGGCGCTCCTATTGTCATCAAGACAGATGGCCTTGCTGCCGGTAAAGGGGTTGTTGTCGCAACGACCCTCCAGCAGGCGCATGACGCTGTCACCATGATGCTTTCAGGAAACAAATTCGGAGAAGCGGGATCCCGCGTTGTCATCGAAGAATTTCTTGATGGTGAAGAAGCCAGCTTCATTGTCCTAGTTGATGGTAAAAATGTCCTACCACTGGCAACCAGTCAGGACCATAAACGCCTGAAGGACCATGATGAGGGACCTAATACCGGCGGCATGGGGGCCTATTCCCCTGCACCGATTGTGACACCTGCCCTGCATGCACGGATTCTCTGTGAAATCATCGACCCTACCGTCAATGGCATGTTGAATGATGGCATTCCATTCACCGGATTCCTGTACGCAGGACTGATGATTGACAAGGCAGGCAATCCCAAGACTCTTGAATTCAACTGCCGCATGGGTGACCCAGAAACACAGCCAATCATGTCGCGGCTGAAGAGCGATCTTTCTGCTGTACTGGAACAGGCTGTCAACGGGCATCTGGATCAGGTTGAACTGGCTTGGGATAGACGGATTGCATTGGGTGTCGTCCTTGCCGCAGCCGGCTATCCAGAAAGCCCTCAGAAAGGCAATACCATTACCGGTATTCCTGAAGAATCATCTGATGGCAAGGTCTTTCATGCCGGCACAAAAGTTGACAGCGAAGGCCGTCTCCTTTCTTCCGGTGGACGCGTACTGTGTGCTGTCGGCCTTGCTGATACCGTACGTGGTGCACAGCAGAACGCCTACAACCTGGTTGAATCGATTCAGTTCGAGGGTGCCCAATACCGCCATGATATTGGATGGCGGGCATTGAAACCTCACGAAACAGCCTGATTTTTATCAACACAGCCTATTCAGATGGCGTGCTGTTCTTCTGGATAGGCGATTATGGATGGGGTTGGATTGATGCAGAAGTGTATCCTTTTGCTTGGTGGCAGTTTCGATCCTGTCCATATCGGACATGTTGAGGTCGGCAGACATTTCTGCCGCACTTTCAATACCGATACATTACGACTGATTCCTGCGGGTAATCCCTGGCAGAAAGCGTCTTTGACTGCATCAGCACAGGACCGCATCGCCATGCTGGAACGTGCTTTTGCCAATACAGGACTGAGGGTTGTCATAGACTGTCAAGAGATCGAACGAGCCGGTGCAACCTATTCTTTCGATACACTGACCAATATCCGAAAGGAAACCGGTCCACTGACATCCCTGATATTTTTGATGGGCTCTGATCAGTTACACCGTCTGAATACCTGGCATCGTTGGCAGCACCTCTTCTCATTGACCAATTTCGCAGTCATCACACGTCCAGGTTCACCAGCTCCGTTGGAGAATCTGCCCCCAGAGGTGGCTGATATGCTTTCTCCGAGAATTGATTCTGCGGAAGCCATTGAGCAAATCCCTGCAGGAAAGGTCTATATCGATACTTCACTGCAGATAGACGTTTCGTCCACAGCAATACGGAATGCCTTCAGGAATCACAGGAATCCCAAAGCATTGATTCCTCCATCAGTGCTTGAATATATCAATGATAAAAAGCTTTATAGGAAATTTTATGATTGACATCAATTATTTACAGGCTCTTGCCGTTGATGCGCTGGAAGACGTGAAAGCAACGGACATCGTTGTTTTCGATACAACCCGACTGACCAGTCTTTTCGAACGCATCATTATCGCCAGCGGTAATTCCAACCGCCAGACCAAGGCCCTTGCCGCTTCCGTCCGGGACAAGATCCGGGAAGCCGGCGGTTCTGTTGTCAGCGTTGAAGGTGAAGATACCGGTGAATGGGTACTGGTTGACCTGGGGAGCATTATCGTTCACATCATGCAGCCGGCAATCCGAAACT
>CAVJQJ010000128.1:2504-7148 GCA_963651715.1 Anaerovoracaceae bacterium | reverse complement strand
CCAGTTCTGAAGGTGTTTTCTCACCATAGCTGTAAGCTTTTTGGAACCCCCAGCCTAGCTGGGGGTTTTCTTATGACAAAAAATGGCATGGCGTAATGCCATGCCAGTACTGATAACAGTTATTTAAAAAGTAAGCACTTACATCTTTTCAACCGTGTCGCCGATGACTTCCTTGCCATCGACATAACTAATCCGTTTGACAACGCCCCCATTCTTCAGGGCGGCCGCAACATAATCATGCATATGTTTCACATCCCCTTCAAAAGCACTCTTCGAACGGATGTTCATCGTATGGTCATTCTGAGGCAGCGAGAAAATCGAATACACATGATTGTCTGGATCATCAGCCGCCGCAGGCGCACCCAGATCAAAAAGACTGTTTGGATTCAGATTCCAGATGGACAGGCGGTGCGTCAGTCGGTCATTTTTATAAATGTTATATCCTTCAATCAGCGAACCACCGATTTCCTGAACCTTCAGGGCAGCAAACTCATTTGCCGCACCAGACTCCACAAAACCCTTTGTCCGCATCAGCATATTGCACAGACTGCGGTAAACCACCTCGCTGTCCTGCGCATCAGACTTCTTCGCTACCACAGTTGTCACCAACGCTTTCAGCAACGCAACCGCCTCGCGTTTTGCACCCACAGGAGCCAGTCCAGCGCCATTCAATGCCCACAGCCAGCCCAGCACATCCCCGAAAGAACCAATCCGTTCACACGAAATCAGAGAACCGCCATCCTTCAACAAACCCGCCAGCACATCCGCATATGATGCGCGGGCCTTTTCATAAATCGCACCCTGTTCCTTCAACAACAGTCGGAAATCACCTGAGGAAAAGTCAACAGGCACCACCTCATGCAGCATACGGTTCGAAACCACCGTATCAAACGATTCATCCATTCCCTTGGTGACATCACAGACCTTGAATTCAACATTCTGGATACCCAGGTTCTGGGCAAGCTGGCGGGCGACCGCAATCGATTCCTCATACAGATCAATCCCAACCACCTGACTGTCAGGGCACAACCGAGCGATAAAACACGCAATCACCCCATTGTCACAGCCGACCTCTAGGATCCGCTTGCCAAAAACAGCCTGATTAGCAGCCAGAGACTCACAGATCTGTCGGACAAAAGGTGAATCATAAAGACCCGACAGCGCCATCGAGACATCAAAAGAACCGTTCTTGTAAGGATAGAACTCAGCATCCTTCAGCTCACCCTGACCACGGCGCACAATCCATTCAAAAGTTTCCTTGGCACGGGCTTCTCCCAGCTTCGCGCGCAGCTGCTTCTGGAACTCCTCCGCAGACTTCGAAGGGCGGAAACCAAGCTCCTTCAGGAAATCAACAACCACATCACCACGAATCTTTTCAGACATACATAAATCCTCATAAACCGCCGATAACCATCGGTATCAAAAAGAATACCGCAAGTTTAGCAAACCAAATCCCGTAAAAGACCAACCCCAGCACTAAAAAACTGCTAACATAGACCAAAGCGACGCCACACAAAAAGGAATAAAAAAATGGCAGCCCCAACCAACGTACTCATTGCAACCGACCTTTCCGACTGGGCAGGCAAAGCTGCGCTTCGTGGTGCAGACATCGCCAGGAAATTCCCGAACGGTCAGGCAATCCTCGCCTACGTTCAGGAACAGTCCGATTTTGACTTCTTCATCCAGTTCATGGCAGGGCAGGAAGACTTCGACACCGACACCCTGATGCAGGAGACCGAGCTTTTCCTCAAAGAAAAGGCAAAAAACCTTGCAGAAAAGACGGGGGTGACAGTCTCCACTGAGGCACGCGTCGGGAGAATCGCAGACGAAATCCAAGACATCATCCAGCAGACCCAACCAGTCGCGCTCATCTTGGGAAAACATGGTCATGGTTACCATGCCATGCCCGTCGTCGGCAATACGCCGGTCAAATTGATCCAAGGCTGCCCATGTCCTGCTCTGGTCGTCCATAATGAGCCAGACCAGCCATACAGACGTGTCCTCATTCCAATCGACTTCAGCGATGCATCAAAAGACCAGCTCGCACAGGCTGTTGCCCTCATTCCCGATGCCGCCGAAATCACCGCCATCCATGTCTGCCAAGAGCCGGCATTCATCCATGGCATCGCGCCGGAAATGCTCGACAAGTTCAAGGAACACCTGCTCATCACAGCAAACGAACAGATGGACCAATTCCTGCAGGAAGTCGGTAAAGGCAGAACCATCAAAAGACATATCGCTGTTGGTGATCCGCATCAGGACATCATGAAATACGCCAACGAACAGAACATCGACCTGCTCGTCTTGGGCAAGAAACGTCGTAATAGACTGCAGGAATACATCATCGGCAGCATGGTCCACACAGGCCTGAACGAAGCAGCATGCGACGTTCTTGTCACGCCAGCGCTGAGATAAACAGACAAAACAGAAAAAGAGACTGAACACACATTCAGCCGCATGACCCAAAGGAGTAGAAAATGGCAGAAATCACCAAAGTACTCGTAGCAACCGATCTCTCAGACTGGGCACATAAAGCCGAAGCCAGAGGTGCCCTCATTGCCAAAGCTGTCCAGAACGGAAAGATGGACCTCGTCTACATCCAGGAAAAAGCTGATACAGATGTCTTCCTCAAACTCATGTCAGGTATCCAGGAATTCAGCACAGATACAGTGACCAAACAGCTGCAGGAAAATCTCGAAAAAAGAGCTGAGAACATTGCCAGCGAACAGGGCGTAACCGTCAACCCAATCGCCCGCGTCGGTGAAATCACACCGGAAGTCCAAGCTGTCATCAAAGAAAAAGGCTCTGCTATCCTCATCATGGGCAAACACGGTCAGGGCTACCATGCGGTACCAATCATCGGCAATACCCCGGTCAAGATCATCCAAGGGTGTCCATGTCCCGTCCTTGTTGTCCAGAATGAACCAGACAAAGCATACAGACGCGTCCTCATTCCGGTTGATTTCAATGAAGGCTCAGCCCATCAGGTCAAACAGGCACTGCCATTCATCCCAGAAGATGCAGAAGTCATCCTCCTCTACGTCCTCATGCCACCAACCCAGATGCATCAGCAGTTTGCATCTGTCTCACTCGAAGTCATCAACCGCCTCAAGAAACGCATGGTTGAGGAAATGCAGAACAAGATGAAAACCTTCATCGATGGATTGGGCGTCGACAGACCGCTGGTTGGCGAAATCAAAGTCGGCCTGCCACACCATACCGTCCTCGACTACGTCGAAGACAAAGACGTTGACCTGCTCGTCTTGGGCAAGAAATCTCGTAATAGACTGCAGGAATACATCATCGGCAGCATGGTCCACACAGGCTTGAACGAAGCAGCATGCGACGTCCTCGTCACACCGTCGCTTGGATAAACAGACATCATAGAAACAAACAGACAATATCAACAAAAGGAGCAGAAAATGGCAGAAACCACCAAAGTACTCGTTGCAACCGACCTGTCAGACTGGGCGCAGAAAGCAGAAACCAGAGGCGCCATCATTGCTAAGACCATCGAAGATGGACAGATGGATCTCGTCTACATTCAGGAAAATGCCTCGACAGACTTCTTCTCCAAACTCATGCCTGGCAGCCACTCAGATATCGCAGACAAAGTAGGGCAGCGTGCACAGGAAAAACTCGCCAAAAGAGCTGAAAAAGTCGCTGGCGAGCAGGGTATCGCCGTCAACCCAATCGCCCGCGTCGGCGACGTCACCCCAGAAGTCCAGTCGCTCATCCGTGAAAAAGCACCGGATATCCTTGTCATGGGTAAACACGGTCATGGCTACCAGCACACCATGCCAATCCTCGGCAATACCCCATTCAAGATTGTCCATGGCTGCCCATGTCCAGTCCTCGTCGTCCAGAATGAACCAGAACAGCCATATAAACGTGTTCTCATGCCAATCGACTTTAGCGAAGGCTCTGCCTATCAGGTCAAACAGGCACTGCCATTCATTCCAAAAGATGCAGAAGTCGTCCTGATCCATGTCTGCCAGCCGGCAACCGAAATGCATCAGCACTTTGGGGCAGTCTCCCTTGATGATGTTGAAATGCTCAAGAAACACATGATTGAAGAAATCCAGGCGGAAATGAAAAAATTCATCGCTGCGCTGGGTATCGACAGAGCGTTCAGTGTGGAAATCAAGGTCGGTCCGGCACACCGCGCCATCCTCGACTATGTCAAGGAAGCAAACATCGACCTGCTTGTCCTCGGTAAGAAACCACACAACCTCATCACCGATTACATCATCGGTACCATGGTCCACACAGGCTTGAACAAAGCAGCATGTGATGTCCTCGTCACTCCATCCATGGGCTGATCAGACCATCATCGCTAGAAAGCAGAAAGGCACCCGAAAGGGTGCCTTTTGTGTTTTAGGGAACAAAATTAATTGTCGAAGCTTTTTTTCTGAAGATTGGTTTTAAAAGCATCAATGAAATCGTTAGCCCAATCTGGTTGATGTCTTGCTACGTAGAACTTATGTTGTTCTCTGTAAACAGCGAGTGTTCTTGCAATAAAGTTTGAATTATCAATCAGATAAGCGCGATTTACTAAAGGTAGTAAATGGAAGAAATTCTTTTGTGAGCGGAATTCTCGTCTAACAATGTCAGGAATAGGCACATTGTGTCCGCCTCTTCGAA
>CAVJQJ010000128.1:0-2494 GCA_963651715.1 Anaerovoracaceae bacterium | reverse complement strand
CTTCGAACGCGTGCATTTACGCGCATGATATTAAGCAAAATGTCACCTAGACAGACATAAACAATGTTGATTTTATACCCCGTTTGTCGAGCATCATGGATGAGTTTGAGTTCGCTGTTGCCAGACAGAGTTGTCTCAAATATGAAACTTTGCTTTTTATCGAGGAATTGTTGACGTAGACGTAGTGCTTCAGCCCCAGCCTGTAATGCAGAAATCTTCTTTTCAGCAAGAATTTCATTTGGATTGATATATGGTAGTCCCTGCAGAAAAGAAAAATGTTTTACACGTTTATAGAGAGTAGTTTTTCCTGAACCATTAGGGCCAGCAAAAACAACTATCTGGGGACGACGGGACATGGTACCAACTCCGTATGGCCATCTGGATACATCTGAGTGAAGAATCCTTTGGGCTCATTTCCGTTTTTAAATACGATTGGAAGACCGTCGGCAAAATATTCTTTCATCAGTTCTTCGCGGGGAGGATTGACTGCATGCTTGATGCACTGGTCAAACAGCTCATCTTCCATTTCATCCGTCAAGAGTTGACTTATGGTCATCAGACATTCTCCTTATGAATTTACCCTTGATTCAAAGGGTGCTGTGAGTTTTAGGATATCACTACACTTCAGTCGTTTACCTTGATATTGTTATCAAAGTTGATGGCGACGGTTTATTGCAACTTGAACACAGAAGAAGTCCCCCTGTTCATAGAATAAGCTATCCTACCATTATAAAAATAGCAAGGCACTTGAGAAAGAGCCTTTTCTATAACGGATAGCATCATGCAGAAAATCTTCAGGGCACTGATACTCATCGCCATGCTTGGGCTGACATCAATCGTCCATGCTGGAAACAGCTTACCGAATACCGATAACCCCATGGCAGAACAGCAGACCGCAACAGAAAAAATGATTGTCCGTATCGCAGAAATCGAGGTCTATCCACAGTATCTGGATCAATACCTCACCTATGCTAAAGAGGTGGCAGATACATCCGTCCGTGAAGAACCCGGCGTCATCTGTATCTTCCCGCTACAGGTGAAAAAACAGCCCAATACGTTCAGGATTGTCGAAATCTATCGGGATGAAGCGTCATACCACAGCCATCTGGAGACACCTCATTTCCTGCGCTACAAACAGGGCACACTGCATATGGTCAAAACACTCAATCTGCCCGACATGCAGATGGTCAATCCAGAAGGACTCAGTACCATCTTTAAAAAAGTGGCTGAGTGAACAATCAACAGGTCCAGATAAACAGAAAGGCGTCCGAGCAGGACGCCTTTTGTATTAAGGAAAGTCTGATTACTTCGTACAGATAGTGCAAGAACCATTGCCCTCATCGACATCGAAAATATCATCCATGTCGAGATATTCGAGACCAACTCGAAGAGGATTCTGCCGTCTCCTTTTCAATTCGCGTGCTCTCCGCTTTTCAAAATCCGCCTTGATTTGTTTCATGCGTTTTGGCTGGATCAGTTCGACAAGAGATTCCCCTTGGCTCCATGTAAATGGTGAGCCACTCTCAACAGCTACCTTTTCATAGGCCATGGCCTCCTCGAATTTATCAGGGTGCTTTTCATGCAGATGAATCCATTCAATCTTTTGCTGGAAAAAGC
Organism: Anaerovoracaceae bacterium; assembly: GCA_963651715.1. GTDB lineage: Bacteria > Pseudomonadota > Gammaproteobacteria > Burkholderiales > Burkholderiaceae_D > Oxalobacter. The sequence goes on along the minus strand of CAVJQJ010000128.1, from coordinate 877 downwards.
AGAAAGTACAGCCGGAATGTGTGCGCCATTCGTAGTATTTAGGCAAGCCGATACCAACAGACTCCAGAATTTCATAAACCCCGGCTTTATCAATGCCATCTTCCTTAAATGGGAATTTCACATGCAGATTCGGATGTGATTCAAACATACCGACACGATCGGTTTCATCAGCCCGCAATGCAACATAGCTGTACACTTCATCGCCGGCATTCAGAAGAGGGCGAATCCACTGCTGGAAAGGGACTAGTTTCATGACCCGGGTACACCAGCGGGTCTGTGGTGATGGCAGGAAGTTGTTGAAAGTCTTCAGCCAGAAATCAAAGTCCTTATTCGGGTTGAGGTATTTGATGGGTTTCCCCAGATAGCCTTCAAGTTGCCCCAAGAACTCATAGACCTCGGGCAATTCTTTGCCGGTATCCGTAAAGAAATATTCAATATCCAATTCAGGATGATTGATACTCATATAGATAGCAAGAGCAGCAGAATCCTTGCCACCAGAGATGCCTAATAAGTGATGAACAGCCATATCAATCCTTCAGGTAATCCTGACTGAGGTCAATCAGGGTCGCCAATGCAGTGTCTTTTGGCAGTTTTTCGAGTAATTTCAGGAGCGCAGATTTGGTTTTTTCCATCTCAGGCGTCTTTTCAACAGGAATATCGATAATCCTGCTTGCCTGTCCGGATTCATTGCCAACAGCGATACTGATCATCCGACGTGAACCAGTGCGGTCACGCAGACTAGCAATCCCTTCTAATTGTCGGAATTCAAGCCCCCATTTCCCAATCTGGGTCAGCGCCTGTTCCATATCAGAATCAGTCCATTTGAAGTTTGGTTTTGCAACAGCGAGACCAATGATGCTTTCAATGGATTTTGAGC
>CAVJQJ010000127.1:0-2587 GCA_963651715.1 Anaerovoracaceae bacterium | reverse complement strand
TGTAAGCTTTTTGGAACCCCCAGCTTAGCTGGGGGTTTTCTTATGACAAAAAAAGCATCGTTTACAACGATGCTTTTTTTAATCTAGTACAGCTTATTTATTGAGGTATTCAGCAGATGTGAGCTGCAAGCGTTTTGCAATATCACTACGCTTAAAAACCTTGAAAGTCCCCATTGACTTTGCAACAAGGGCATCCCCATTCCTGATTTCCGCCTCACAGTAATACAGGGTTGTGGAATGATGCAGGACCCTGCCTGTTGCTATGACATATTGTCCAACTTTTCCGCCTGGCTGGAAAAAACTGGTCTTCATTTCAACGGTTGCAGCCGATGTGACCTCAGGCAGCACCAGTGAACGTGCTGCCCTTGCCATACTGCAATCCAGCAATGTCATCGTAATACCACCGTGCATAACCGCCCAGCTGTTTCCATGTTCTTCACGCAGCTTAACGCCAACCTGAGCCTCACCGTTTTCCATCTTAAGCAGTTCTGCACCAAGATGCATCAGGTAAGGATTTTCAGTAATCAATTCTCCTGCCATTTTATTCCCTATTCCCAATCTTCAAGTCCGATCTTCAATCTACACGCTGACCGTCTTTTGAAACAAAGACCTCAACGCCAGCCTGATTTCTCAAATACTGGATGTATGTATAGAGTTCCTGAGCACTCCGAGCACCAAGCATCTGACGCTGAAGCGCTTCCTTAAGTTTAGGATCAACGTTCTGCGGAATCACAACTTTGGAAACACGATAGATGACATATCCTTTATTTGGAATTTCTGCACCAACGTAGGCAGGCAGATGGGAAACATCAACTTTCATGACGGGAGCCAGTTCCTGATGTCCAGATTCAGCAATCTTGCGGCGGGAAACCATCTGTGGACCAGAAAAACCTGTGGCTGCAGCACCTGATTTCAGATTTGCCAGTTCCGCTTCACCTGCCGCCTTTGCCAACGCCAATGCTTTCTGGTTGGTGACCTCCGTCTGAATCCCTGCACGGACTTTCTCGAATGGGGTCATCGCTGCAGGATAATGCTTGGAAATACGTGCTGACGCCAAAACCTGAGGCGCAATTTCTACAGACTCTGTATTATGGTGACCTTTAACGCAGTCATCTGAGAAGATCTTTTCAAGCAGTGCTGGATTGCCAAGTACCTGACTCTGCTGTGCAGCTGCGGCAGGATCTTTCTGGAGATTCTTGAATGACTGAATCTTCAAACCCATTGCCTCTGCAACCGGTTTGAGGCTATCTGATTTTTCGTAAACCATATTGGAGAAGGCATCAGACATTTCCGCATACTTCTTGGCAACCTGTGCCCGTTTCAGTTCCTGCATCACTGCCGGTTTAACCTGTGCCAGTGTCTTTGGAACAGATGGCTTGATATCTGTCAGCTTGATGATATGGTAGCCATATTCTGTCTGAACCAGTCCGCTGATCTCCCCTTTTTTCAAAGAAAAGACTGCATCGCTGAATTCCTTAACCATCTTGCCTTTTGTAAAGTAGCCCAGATCGCCACCATTACGTGCGGAACCAGGGTCCTGTGAATTGTTTTTCGCCAGTTCTGAAAAGCGGTCTGGATTTGCCCTGACCTGAGAAAGCATATCTTCCGCCTTACGTTGGGCTTCACTCTTATCGGATTCGGATGCATTGCGTGGAATCAGGATGAGAATATGCTGTGCACGACGTTCTTCTGGCGTCGCAAAACGGTCTTTATTCTGATTGTAGTAACCGACCAGATCGTTTTCAGTAATCTTGACACTGCGTTCCGCTGCAGACAGATCCAGGGTCACCATTTCAACATCCGCATGTTCTGGAATTGTGAACTGAGCGGCATGGTCGTTGTAATAATTTGTCAGATCTTCTTCGCTAACGGAGACCTGACTCTTATAAGATGCAATATTGAAGACACGCTGTTCGACTTCACGCTCCTGAATGAACAGGTTAGTCATACGTTCACCAACAGTCTTGGATGCAATCGAGCTGTACTGGATTGGAGCAGGAATCTGCTGCATGGACAATTCCTGTCCCATCATTGCAACATGACCATCCGGTGTCAAACCACGACCTGCCAGAATCTGCTCATACCGGTCCTGATTGAAATTACCGTTTTCGTCGACAAGTCCAGGAATCTTACGGATCCTGTCGATAACAACCTGTTCAGGTACGGAAAGATTTTCTTTCTGAATCGCAAACTGCAGAGTATATCTATTGATCAGGTTCTGCAGGACCATCCATTTGAAATCATCGGATTCTGCCATCTTTGCATCAAAAGGCCTTCCTTCCTGTGCTGCCTGCTGACGCATCATTTCAACCTGTTTGCGAACTTCATTTTCCCATTCCTGCTTGGTGATGACATAATCGCTTCTCAGAAAACTGAACGGCCCGCTGAATTTCTTGATTTTTGCGACAGCATCCGCATTGGAAAAGCGTTTATAACCTTCCCAGCCCCCCAGCATCAGCATTGGAGCAATCATCAGGATAAGGATAATCTGTGTTAGACGTTTATGAGAACGAATAAATTCAAGCATGACTCACTCTTGCTTCAATAAATGAAGTTAAAAAATCCATCAAGAACCAATGCCTTGCGC
>CAVJQJ010000126.1:0-2769 GCA_963651715.1 Anaerovoracaceae bacterium | reverse complement strand
TGAAGGTGTTTTCTCACCATAGCTGTAAGCTTTTTGGAACCCCCAGCTTAGCTGGGGGGTTTCTTATGACAAAAAAAGACAGGTTTCCCTGTCTTTTTTGTGGTGGCATCCAGTGCCACGTCCCCTGATGGGGATTCATCACATCAAGCTTTCCGCCCGTCGCTCAGTGACCTTTCTGTGCAGGACTTTCTGCAGCTGCTTGAAATAGTCTTTCACAACACTGTCAGGCAGATATGCCATGTGTGATGCTTTCCAACGTGGAAGCTTTGTGATTTCTTTTTTTTCTTGAGCCATATAATCTCCATCCTTTTGTATTGTTATGTTTCAGCACGCATCCACCAAGACGGATCTGTCTGATGACGGATGGTGCGGCATTGCGCTTTGGGTAAAAGTTTCTGCCGCCTGCTGCTGGATTTATATGTGCCAGATTTCTGCTGATGGAAGTCACCAGCCGACGGTCTGACAAACCGCTTAAAATCTGAGGGATGGCATTTTACGCTGATGGACCATGCCTGTCAAGCAGAGTATCTTCCACATTGACACTAACCCGATTATCAGAATAGCCGAGCCATTCGGCTATGTCTTTGAATTTAACATATTTTTACAAAAACGCGCATCATTTTACCCTGAGGAAAACATCGCTTTTTCAGGATGGGGCATATGTTTCGGCTAAGTGTGTCCGCGTGTCATCGATTTTCACTGACGAGATGGGGCGAGCCATTTCCATCTGTACCATCAGTTTCTGTGCTGGATTGAATCCAATCTGGACATGACGCTGTATCAATGAGATTGAGGATTTCTAATGCTTGAGCACGACTGCCTGCGCGATGACCGCCTGGGCCTTTTCCGCCTCGGTTTTCCGTTCTCCCGGCAAACCCTGCCGTGAATCACCTGAAACAATCTGTTCCCCCGCAAGCGTCATTTCACCACCGATATGGGCTTTGTCCCTGACACAGACCTTTCCTGTCAGGACCGCATTGCCGTCCACACGACTATTACCTGATACAACCACCTGCCCTGACAGTTTTGCATTACCTGCGATCAAGGCATTGTCTGTGACCTGCGCCTGTTGGAAGACATGGGCTTCGCCACGGACACAGGCATGGCCAGAAACAGATGCACTGCCATAGACACAGGCGTTGTCCATCACCCATGCGTTGCCTTGGGTATCGAGATTGGCGGTGCTTGCGAGATAGCCGCCTAAACCGCCAGATCTGACATAGGGCCAACAGTCCCGCAAAGCACGGATACGGTACAGGGTATGTATCGCCTCCCCTTCTGCAATCTCAAGGGTGTCGTCTGCAATCAGTTCGTATTTGGCATTCATGGCCGGCTTCCTGACTGGTTTTCAAGCATCAATCAGTATGGAGAACCGCCCGAACCTGATATCTGCTCATCGCCACAGATCTGGGCATCACCATCGATGCGGGCACCATTTGTGACAACGGCATTGTCGAAGATACGGGGATTATCCATGATGATGGAACCGCCTGAGATGACCGCGTTGCCGTAGATTTCCGCATCGTTGTTGACGGTGGATTCCTCGGTAATCTGGGCACAGTCGTAGACTTTTGCGTTGCCCTGCACGGAGGACTCATCACGGACTGCCGCATCGCCATACACCCATGCCCGGTCGAGGACATGGCTCATGCCACTGACTTCTGCCCGATCAAACACCCTGCCGAAACCACCGATTTCCGCCATGTCGGATACGTTGGCATGACCGAATATCCGGGCACTGCCTGAGATGGTTGCCTGTGCAGAGACCTTGGCGCTGTCATAGACCGCAGCCCCTTCGCTGACGGAAGCATGCTGGATACGGGCATTGCCATAGACCGAGGCACTGCCAGAGACTGAACCACCGACCAGCACCGCAGCACCAAATACCCTGCCATAGCCACTGACATGCCCTGCCCAGAGTTCGGTACTGCCATAGACCTGTCCATCCCCCGTTACAGAGGATTCCTGATGAATCTGGGCATTGTCGTAAATGCGGGCGTTGTCGCCGATTTCTGAGGTGCCGAAGACCACCGCACTGCCATAGACCCGGGCATTGCCGCTGATGACTGCCCGCATGGAGATTTCGGATTCTCCATAGACCTGTGCAGCACCTGCCACCACACCTTGCGCTGAGATGCGGGCTGAGCCATAGACCCGGGCATCATCATGGATCCACGCCCAGCCGGCAATCACGGCGTTGCCATAGACGCTGGCACGTTCATCAACCCGGGCAGCCCCAAAGATATGCGCCTGCCCATAGACTTTGGCATCGCCGCCGACCCAGCAGGGGCCTTCGTCGGAAAGGTTCCATTCCCCCTCGATATAGCCACCCTGTTCACCGGCTGAAATCTCATCGCCGATGTCGGTTTTTGCGCGGATACGGTAGAGCGTCCTGGTCTGGCTACCATCCTGCACCTGAATGGCATCGTCCTGAATCAGTTCATATTTTGTGTTCATGGCATGGCCTGTTGTCTCAGCGGGATAACCCGCAGTTTTCGGATAGAAAGACTATATCAGAGAAACACTGTCCTGCTATGGAAGTGGCTGAAAATGATACGAAAAATCCCCTGCCGATTGCATCAATCTGTCACAGGGGATAGCTCTGCAGCGGAAGTTGGATGCCTCCTGTTCAGGACAGGCAGGCAATCCCGCCATTACTGTTCAATCTTGGCTTTCTTGACCAGTTCCTGCAGATGGGCAAGCCATTTCTGCTGGGTCAGGTTCGCCTTGATGTTATCCTTGACCTTGGCGAATGGTTCTGTCTGGGCA
>CAVJQJ010000125.1:0-16862 GCA_963651715.1 Anaerovoracaceae bacterium | reverse complement strand
GTTCAGAGGGATATCTTGCGGTGTCCCTGACAACCAGTGGGATAAACCGGGCGATATTGCTGCATCTGCTGGTCAGCGCTTCGGAGAGGCCGTTGCCGCTGTACCTCATTTCTTGGGAAACGGATAAGGAAAAGGCTGGTGTCTTGATCAGGCAATATCAGTCATGTAGCCGGGAAGATGCGTTGAAAGTGTTGTCTATGATGTGTCGGTTGTATCAGGCTGTAATGTCACCACGGGCGGTTTTCCCGAATTTCTTTCTGGAGGGATTTTCTGGAGATATGCCACGTCCTAAATTCAATCCTTTCTGGCGGCATGATGAAAGTCTGCAGGTTGTCCAGAATGAGTTGAAGAAAAAGATCGATGTTGCGTTGACAGACCAGTTCTTCGATCAACGTGCTGTGAGAGGGACAGAGAAGAAAAAGAAAAAAGGGGATGAATCAGTCGGTGCGGACGAACTCTGCATGATGATTCAGCAACTGATGGATGCCGGTCAGGAAGGAGTTGACGGAAATGAATGAATCTTATCCAGAATTTGATTTCAAGACGGCGCCATTGATGGGGGTCTCCTTGATTGAGGCAAGTGCAGGGACAGGCAAGACCTATTCACTGGAACGGCTTGTTGCGCGTCTGATTGTTGAAAATGATACCAAGATTGAGACGATGTTGCTGATGACCTTTACCAAGGCGGCAACAGCAGAGTTATCGAGTCGTATCCGTTCATTGCTGATCCAGTTAAGGGAATCCTGGGGGAAACAGGATATTGCGGAACAGGAATCATTGGATGCTGATGTTCGCGAATTGGTTGAGCTTTGGCAACAGAACAAGGGGTTGAGTGACAAGATGGTCCGTGACCGTCTGATGGTCGCGGTGAACAGTTTTGATGATGCATCGATTTTCACCATCCACTCCTTCTGTCAGAAGATGCTGACAGAATATGTCTTCTCTCGAGGCGGTGGTTTTGGCCTGACGGTCGGAGATGATACGGATTTGGAAAAGCAGGCGTTGGATGAATTCCTGCGGCAGGTTTATGCGGAAAATCGGGAAAACCGTGCGTTTATTGAAGAGCTTCAGTTGTGGGGAAAGACATGGCATGAAAAGTTGGGACAGTTCAAATCTCAACCGCAGGCGGTGTTGGACAGAATCAGCGTGATGCCATGCAACATCACGAAAACAGAGGCTTATGTCCCTAGCGCTGAGATGGAACAGTGCATCAGGAGATTTTGTGCTCAGGTTCCACAACGGATCCGGACATTGAAACAGCAGCAGAAAATCATGACGTATGACGACATGCTGTTGGAACTGCATCAGGGACTGGATCATATTGATGTGGTGGATGGTATCCGTAAACGGTTCAAGGCTGTGCTGGTCGATGAATTTCAGGATACCGATTCTGTTCAGTTCAGTATTTTCAAGAGATTGTTCCTGGATGCATCTGTCGGTAACGAAGCCTTGCCTGATGCTGTTTTCTTTGTGGGAGATCCGAAACAGGCGATTTATGGTTTCAGGTCTGCTGAGTTGGAGACTTATTTCAAGGCGGTTGAGTTCATTGAGAAATCGGGTAATGCCCGTTATCAGTTGCCACGCAATTTCAGATCAACCCCAACGATTATCCATGCGGTGGATACCCTGTTTGCCGGAATCAATGAAAAAGGGCGGACTGTGGATAGAAACAGCTTTTTGCACAGTGAAATCAACTATGCTGGGATTGTTGCGAATCCCAAGAAACTGCCATTGATGCGCAGGGTTGTCCAGCATGGTATCGCTGAATGGTATCCTGTGCCTGCGTTTGAATTGTGGACAAATGTGGCTGATACGGTAAAGGTTGGTGATACCGAGAAAGTGATTGATGTCGCTGTCAGTCGTGCGATTGCAGAAGATATTGCACAGTTGCTGAGCCGCGATAAGGGGACTGTTTATTACGGCAGTCGTCCATTGGAGGCTAAAGATATCGCGATTCTGGTCAAGGAACGTAAGCACGCAGATGCCTTGAGAAAAGAGTTGATCAAGCGCCGTATCCGGACCCGGTTGGAAAGTCGGGAAAATGTTTTTCAGAGTACCGAGGCAATTGAGATTCTGACGCTGCTTCGGGCGATGGCCTCTCCCGATGACAGTGGAGTGCTGGAGACTGCTAGGGCGACCCGGCTGGTTGGACATAATCTGAAAAAGATTCAGCAGGATATTAATGCTTTATCGGTTTTCCGTCAGGACATGAAAGAAGCATCGGCCCGTATTGTCTATAAGGGCATTTATCCAGAATTTTCACAGTTGATGCATGACCGTTTCCATACGGTTGACCGATTGCTCCAGATTGCAAACGGTGAACGGATACTGACCAATTATCAGCATATTCTGGAGATTATGCAGTCTCAGCAGCAGAAGGTTGGAGATCTGGCTGGGATTATCCATTGGCTGACATCGGCCATCAATGACACAGATGCCGAACTGGAATCTGACGAAAGCAGACTGCGCATCGAGAGTGATGCAAATGTGGTCAGCATTGTCACTATCCATGCAAGTAAAGGCCTTGAATATCCGGTGGTTTATCTGGCGGATGCTTTGCGGACCCGGATGGCAGGTAACCGTTCCCGTTCTGTGTTCAAGGAGTATCTGACAGACGATGAGAAAACGCTGAAAATCACACCGGTCAGGGTTGCTGCGAGCAGCCATCCGCAGACGTGTGAGCGGGAGGAACAGGAAAATATACGCCTTGCTTATGTTGCGATGACACGTGCCTCAAGCCGTCTTGTTCTGCCACTGGCATTGGGTATCCATGGCAGATCAACAAAAGTGGATTTGATTGATATGGCGAGCCTTCAGTGCGCTTATGTCCGTGCATTATGCGGATCGATGACGAAATATGCTGAAAAGGATAAGTTCACAAATGCTGAGCGTAAATGGAAAGTGTTTCTGGATAAGATTGCTCAATGGCGCCAGGACCTTCAATCGCATGAAGCATCGATGATAGAGGCATTGAAGGCGAATTATCAGGCTGAGTTTGAAAATCTGCCGTTGAAAGTTGACCTGAATGCAGGCGATTTCTATCGGTTTCGTGATTGGACAACGCTTCCTGTTGATGAAACGGTTTTGGATGACGGGCTGCGGATTCGATATGACGTTGTCTCACCGGAAAAAATAGGAGCAGCGTGGAGCCGGACCAGTTTCACAGGCATATCCCGAGGACTTGAAGAGGTCAAGGGACACCCTGAGAGGAGTGGTTTCCTGGCATTTCCGAGGGGGACTGAGGCTGGGGATTCATTGCATAAGTTGATTGAATCGCTTGTCAATCAGGGTATTGGCTGTGAGGATGCTGTTTCATTTAACAGTTTCGTTGATAATATCGACCAGACCGTTGAACGATGGCTGGATAAGGAGCCCTTCTACCGGCGTCTGCAGGATAAGACAGGCAGCTATGATGCGGATGCTGTGAAGATGGAGGCGGGTGTTGTTAGTGAGGAAATCAACCAGCAGGCATACTGCAAGGCATGGCTGAGGCAACGGATTGAGACCCTGTTGAGTGTCACATTGCCGTATGACATCAATCTCATGGAGGTGATTCGAAGCCGAAAAGTGGTTTCTGAACTGAAGTTTCTGTTATCTGCACCGGGACAGGATGACTTTACTATCCAACAGATTGCCGATGCAGTGAATCTGCTAGGGGTATCGGTCCGTACAGACAGGACTCAAGCCTTACAGTCATTGAAGGGATATCTGACGGGTGAAATCGATTTGTTGTTCAGGCATTGCGATGGGAAATATTGGGTGATTGACTGGAAGAGCAATGCGATAGAGACCAGTCAGAGTTCTGCAGATAACCCTGCCAATTACACACAGCAAAAGATGGAAGAGGTCATGGATGAACATCACTATAAATTGCAGGCGCTCTGTTATCTGGTGGCATTATATCGGTATCTGCATCAGATGCATCCTGAAGCTTCTGTTGAACAGGTGATGGCGATGATTGGTGGAGCCATGTATGTTTTCCTGCGGGGGGTTGGCGATATGACCGAGAAGATGTCTGTTGGCGGTGTTGCTCGCAATGGCGTTTTTGTCATACCGGTTGAACGGTTGAAAGATAACCTGTTGGCACTGGATGGTCTATTGGGATAGAAAGGGAAAAGGCATGAATGACGTAAACGAAAAATTCCAGGATACCTTGCCCGAAGAAATCTCTCATGCTGATCCGGATAAGGTCAGGAAAGATCAGGCGACGCATGCCGTGCAGGTCTATGCGCATATCCTGTTGGGTATGGTCAGGCGTCGGCATCCAGAATGGTCTGACGAGACCATATCAGACTTGGAACATGCCTATGATGTGGTTTTTGCGGGGCTTTCCAACGCCTGTGCTGAGGGAAGCCTGTGTGTGACAGTTGAGCGGATGTTGGGACAGGGACTGGTGGCTGACAGGGATCTGCGGAGATATATCGGCTTGTTGCAGTCGAATGGATTGATATCTGATGGATATCATAACAATATTCCAATTGTATTTGATGAGAATCTGGAGGATTGGAGCCATTCAAGAATCTATTTCCAAAGGTATTGGTACAGTGAAAGACGTCTGGCTGAAAAACTGGTTGCCTTATGTTATGCACGCCCAGCTGGGAAACTGGCAGAAGAAAAAAAGGATGTATTGCTGAAACAGTTGGAAAGTGCTGATGGGGCCGGGGATGACATATCGCATCTGATGATGGAGCAGTCCAACACCGACAGGTGTCATGCGATAACTCAAGCGCTTGCCAATAATTTCACCATTATTTCTGGTGGTCCGGGTACAGGTAAGACAACAGCGGTTGCCAGTGTCCTGGAATGTCTGTTGGCATCTGACAGTCAACTGAAGATTGCCTTGGCTGCACCAACAGGCAAGGCGGCTGGACGTATGCTGGAGTCGATTGAGCATGCAGTTCTGGCAAAAGCGGCTGTTTATCCATTACTCAAGCAGAAACAGCCTGCGTTGGTGGCTCACACATTGCATAAATGGCTGATTGATCCCCAATCAAATGGGGAACGTCCATCTGAACGGCATCCCTTTGAATATGACGTATTGGTGATTGATGAATCTTCGATGATTGATGTCGAATTGGCTGTCAGGACATTTTCAGTCATCGATCCAGACAGAACGCGCGTCATCCTGTTAGGCGATCCATATCAGTTGGCGGCAGTGGGGCCGGGATCTGTGTTGGCGGATTTATGTGATGCTCAATGTCCATTGAGAGACTATGTGGCGATATTGACGGTCAGCCACCGATTCCCTGCAGATAGCTCTTTGGGTCGGTTGGCATCCAGTATCAAGGCCGGGGATAAACCGGATGACAGGACAAAACCACTGAGGACGGTCAGTGGTGAAATCGAGTCGCAGTTGCGTCGTCAGCCGTTGAACAGGCGGTTCAGTTTGTCTCTGCAGGCAAGGCAATGGATTGATGATCATATTCAGACGTACGTGACAGCAGTATTGGCTTACCGGTCTGATAAGAAAACGGATGATCAGCGACGGATGCTATGGTCAATGGTAAAGCGGTTTCAGGCGTTGGCGGCGATGCGTCATGGTCCAATGAGTGTGGCATCAATCAATGATTATGCAGAACAGAAACTCAGGGATGCTCTGAAAAATAAGGGCTTTCAGAAAATGTCTGGCAGATTGGTGATTGTCAGGAAAAATGACAACAGTCTGGAAATCTATAATGGCGATGTTGGTGTTGTTCTGCCTCAGCCAGAATCAAGTGATGAACCGCCTCAGGTTTATTTTGGTGACCGGAACGGCAAGATGCTGCCATTGGGAAAACTGCCGGAATATCAGCCGGCTTTTGGTATTACGATTCATCAGTCTCAGGGTTCTGAATATGAGAATGTAGCGGTTTTTCTGCCGGATAATGGGGAAAACCCGCTGATGACACGCGAATTGCTTTATACCGCCATTACCAGGGTGAAAACCCGAGAGGAGGCTGGTGGCAGGTTTGGAAAACTGACGGTCTTTGGCAATACAAGTGCTTATAACGCAGCGCTCCAAAAAAGAACGGACCGGATGGGGGGGCTGAACGCCCGTTTGGCCGAGGCACGAAAAGCTGCTTCTGGAGCAGAACTGGGACAGAAACAATGATATGAGGGATGAGGTGAAAAAAGATGTCTAAACAATCGGAATCAGTCGAGGAACTGGTCTGGCGCTCTGCCGCAGGTGATATTGATGCCCAGTATGCGTTGGGTATGGCATTGATGGAAGGCAAGGGGGTTGACCAGAATCGTGAAAAGGGCATGGAATGGCTGAAGGTGGCCGCAACAGGAGGCAGTCAGGCGGCTGCTGTAGCCCTGAAGCAGATGGGGGCCTGAAAATCAGTCGAGTCCAGGTCGTTTCGACAGTTGTGTCAAACCTTCAATCACTGTATCACCGCCGACTTCAGCGAGACCGAAAATAGAGGCCATTCCAGTGACTTTGGCATGGTCTCTGACACGGGCATTGTCATAAACCATGGCATTGCCCGAAATCTCGGCATATCCTGAAATCAATGCCTTGCCGCCGATTCTGGCGCGGCCCCAGACTTTGGCTTCTTCGGCAATCCATGCCTCACCTATGGTGGCAAGATTGTCCTCACGCGCGGCCCAGCCCCCAAGATCTCCGTCTTTGACATGATGGAGCGGGTTGTCCATCGTAGCCTGGATACGGTATACCGTCGCGTGGTTGAATCCAGAGCCGACGTCCATGGACTGGTCTTTCAAAAGACGGAATCGGCTGCCATCCCGGACAGAATCGCCGTCAATCAAAGTGAATTCCCCAATCTTTGCTGTGCCACAGACAATAGCATGGTCGGTGACAACAGCTGAACCACGGACCTGAGCATCCCCGAATATGCGGGCAGAACCAGAAATGATGGCGTTTTCAGAAATCCGGGCATTGCCATAGACCAAAGCATCATCAGCGACCCAGGCACTGCCATTCATGGCAAGGTTTTCCACGCTCTGGATATAACCGCCTTTATCCCCTGCGGCAACCGCATGGAAAGGATTGTCGATTAAAGCCTGCACACGGAACAGCATCTCGCCATCCTGTTCGATGAAATCATCGTCCAGAAGCATATAGCGGGCACTGTCCAGAACAGTATCACCCCCGATAAAATCAAAGTCGGAAAGTTCGGCAACCCCGGCAACGCGGGCATTGCCGCCAAGCATGGCATAGCCGGAAACATGGGCATCATTAGCAACTTCTGCATCACCGAAAATGCGGGCATGGTCACTGACAACGGCATGGTCATGAATGAGCGCTCTGCCAAAAACCTCCGCACTGCCGGTCACAAGGGCATTGCCGGTGACAACTGCATTTCCATAAACCAGTGCGTGTTCATCGACCCAGCCGTTTCCGAGCTGAGGCAGGTTGTCTGGCGATGCGATCCAGCCCCCTAAATCGCCACAGCGGATGTTATAGGCAGGGATATCAATGACAGCCTTGATCCGGTAAAGTGTTTTGCCGAACCGTTCCACGGTATCGTACATGACCAGTTCATAGCGGGTTTCCATGAAGCGTTCCTATGGATGAGAGTGAGCCCTCATTCTGATTTAAGAAATGTCGGTCTGTCAATGAAAGGAATCCACAGAAATCATGGGTTAAATAACTTAGGCTTGCATTGACCGCAGACGCAGGTATATGCATGCGGACCACGTGAGGGAACGCCTAGCCTTGAAAGCCAACGGATAATCTCCTGATCGTTGGGAACATAGCCTGCGGCAAAAACCTTGCCATCGATACAGACGGTTGGGGTGGAGAAGATGCCATGATCTGCAAGTGATTCCGGTGAAGAGACCATCTCAAGCGTAATGGGAATGGATGTGCGCTGTGCCGCATCTCCAATCATCTGATGAATCTGCTGCAGACGTTGAGGGTCATTGTCAAAAATCTGGATATGCATATCAGTGAATGCTTATAGATGTTTGCCGTCGATATAGTAGCGGCCGCACCAGCAGCATTTCCGTCCAGAACCACAGCAGCATCGTGGGACATTCAGCACGTCGACATCCAGTTCAAACCATTCGGTCAGCTCGCGCCGGTCTGGATAAAAACCAGTCAAGGCAATGTGTCCATTGACGATGGAAATGGGCAGGTTGGAATCTGAGAGGAGTAGCTTCCTGATGGCAGGGATATTGTCGAATGCAGATTGAGCCAGGTCAGGCGTCATGCGTTCAACAGTGATGTTGTTCGCTTGAAGAAGATGGCATACAGCTTCTGACAATTCTTCAGTGTCAGAAAGGTTGGGTTCGTTCTCAATAATCTGCAGGATATCCATGATGTTGGTGGGTTACTTTACCTAGGAGACTATAACAGAACTTGGAAACAGCTGCTGAGATAGGCGTCTGTCCAGAGAGGTTGCGGGAGGATGGGGAAACATGCTTATGTAAAAGAAAAAATCCCGCATCGGATGACGCGGGATAAACTGTTCAAGGATTGAAGACTTGGCTCTGGGTACAATGCTCAATCAGCCAGAATGATGGCTGCTGCTGTGATAACACTTCCAGCAATAATGGCATCTGCTATCACATGATCATGATGGTCCCGATGAGGTTGTGGAACATCCCGATGACGGGGTGGCGGTGGGGCATCGTGTCTCATGCTATAGTGAGGTGGATGATGTGGTCCGCCGTGAGGTCCACCAAAGTCATGGGCAAAAGGTGTTGAGATAACAGCCATTCCCAAGATAGCAGCAATCAGTTTTTTCATGGTAGCCTCCTGTATAGAGTTGGACTTGAATCATGTTTTCTGTACGATTGGGTACATATTAGTGGTTTGAGAAGAAAAATCATCCCGTTGTTTCACGGTTTTACCTTTTTTACAAATCGAAACATCTAGCGGTGACTCACGCCGTCAATCAGATGAAGGTCAATGTAGGCGGGAGATATGGCAGGGTGTTAGGATGAGGGTTGTTGACAGAAAGGGAAATGAAATGCTGAAAAGAACAATCAGGACATGTTCACTGGTTGGAATGGCGTTTGTTGCATTGGCATCAGCATCGGATGCTGTATCGGCAACCTATCTACGTGATTGCGAGACGCCGAAACATCATTTCCAGATTCTTCGGATTGATAATACCAGACTGGTCTATCGTTCATGGAACAGACCAAAGAAAGCTGGTATGGGAATGCCTGACCTGGAGTTGGTCAATGGTGAATCGGATTGGGAGCAGGCGGGCGACTGTGGTCCTCATGAATGGTACACGTTCAGGAAAGGCAACTTGGTCTTGAAAGTTGATTTTGGGAACTGTCAATCCAGACGTCATGGTGTGGATGCCGAAATGACCATCTTCATCAACCAGCAGTTCAAGGGACGTTACTGGGTGACAGAAAAATCCCACGGGATGAAGTAAAAGTGAAAAGCCGTTTTCTGTTTTTGGAATAGCGGTTATATAATGACCGTTTGAAAAGGGGCCGACAGGCTTCCAGAATATGAAAACGGTTTGAAATCATGAAAAAACATTGGGTATTTGTGGTTATTCCTGTTCTTGCATGCATCCTGACAGCATGTGGTGGTGCAAAAAAAGATGATCTTGTTAAAACAACGCCGGAAGAAATCCTGAAGGCATACCAGAATGGAACTTCTGCTGGAGACCAGCAGTTCAAAGGAAAGAAGGTTGAAGTCACAGGTATCGTTGGCGAAACGGACAAGACAGACAATGGTATTCCATATCTGACTTTTGCTTCAGAGAACGAAGTTACACCGACATTCAATTTCAGGAAAGATCAGGAAAAGGTGGCCGCCTCATTGAAACCTGGGGAAAAAGTGACCTTGACCTGTGTCGGGGCAGGGGAATTGCTCCGGACGCCGGCTTTCAATGACTGCGTTATTTCAGGGAATGCCAAGACAGGTGGTAAATGATGGTTTCAGGTTTTCAATAAAGTGCGGGGACAGTTTCGGCTGTCCTTTTTTTATGGACGGTGATGAAAATATGTAGGCAGAAATAAAGGGTGCGCCTGCTGATGATAGCAATGTGGGGAGAAAAAAGGAGAGACAGTCATCCATCTGCTGTTGTCCTCACTGAATGGGGAACAGTGTGTTCTGGACAACTGCAGAATAGACTCCTGTTAGGGCAGTACCGGACTTTCCCGGCAGTCTATCGATTCACATGGAAAATGGCGAAGAGCCATTCTAATGGGGATCATGCATCGATTGCAGTGGTTACCCGCCACCTGCTGCTTGGCGTATGTCTCGTGCTATTCAGCCAAAACGGTTTTTGATTGGTCTTTCAGGTTGTCAGCCTGTGTGAAGGATTATATACGACTGTTGGAAAAAAACTGTTGTTTTTTTGCTACTACGTCCCTATTTTTATGCAAAAAATATTTTTTGTCATTTTATATGTCCCCATTTGGTTAAAATATTTGCATAATATGCTTTTTCTATGATGGGGTAAAACGTTTTAAGCGTTTGTTTTCTATTGGAAATAGAATATTTTCTTTTTCTTAGAAACAGAAAAAGAAATAATGGGGACGGAAAGATGTGGTGTCTTGGGGTTTCTGGTTTTCAGATGGCTTGTGATAATGGCATAAGCGCGTTTCTCGGAGATTTATGATAGGGAAAAGAGGGGGTAGTCATGGGCTTGAAACTTGAGTCATGGGTTGAGGAAAAATTTGATGGGTATCTTGACCATGCGGGAAAGCCTTACTATGGTCATTGTGAATTTGTGGCGGATTTTGCACGGCAGTATGCAGAAGCACTGGGACTGAGTGCTCATGACGTTGAGGTTGTTTATCAAAGTGGACTGTGCCATGACCTGCTGGAAGATACCGGCACAGATGTTGCGGAACTGCTCGCCATGACATCCCGGGAAGTTGTCGAGATTGTCAGCGTGCTGACCCATTCCCCTGATATGCCCTATGAGGTTTATTTTGAACAGGTCAAGACAAATCGGCTGGCGACAGTGGTCAAATTGGCTGATACGGCGCATAACGCGATGCTGACCCGTTTTGACAGGGAAGACCGTTCACAGGTGGTTCGGGAGGATTGCCAGAGATACACCAATCGGTTCCTGGATATGCAGAAGACAATCCTTTCATGGCAATAAACCAACAGAGCCTAATATCTTTTCAACAGAACTATTTGAAAATAAACCAAAAAAAAGTGTATCGAAAATACTTCAGTACAATCAGATATATTTCCTCCATGTATTGGTGGGTAAAGGTGTTCTGGCTGGAATGGATGGTCGGTTTGTGAAGACCTGTAGAAAGAAAAAACATGAAACTGAAAAAGATTTTTGGACTGGGTGCGGTATCGCTGCTTTCTCTGGCACTTGTTGGGTGTGGAAAGAACAATGCATCTTCCTCTGTAAGGACGACGGGAAGCGCCATGAATGCACAGGAGCTGATGATTCTGGGGAATCAGGTCTTCAAGGATGCTTATCAGCATTATGATGCCAAGAGAAACTGTTGGATTGTCGAGAATGATAAGCAGGTCAGTTTCTGCATGAAGCAGGCGTCCATCAATGTCATCAAATCTGACAATGGGGATGCTACGGTCTATCTGCTGGCAACAGGGGGTGTTGCAAATGCCCGTGATGCCTGGGGGACAACAGGGATGGCAGGCCTTTTTGTGATTCATCCAGAGAATAGCGGGTATAAGGTTATTGCTCAGTCTCCGCAGGTTCCTTTTGGTGCTGGTGGTAGGGCGCCGGAAGGACGCTTTATCCAGTTGGGAAAGACAGTCGGTGGTTGGGCATTGGGCGGAAATGTCTCCGTGGGTAATCCAGACCGTCTGTGGCAGATCTATGCTTTGAATGGTGATGCTATTCAGGATATGGGGACGTTGAGGTCCCGCTTTACGGGAGTCTCGTCTAAGTCGGATATTGATCTGACGGCGGAAGCTCCTGATACAGTCTCAGGATTCTCACCGTTGGTTGTTACTATCAGTCATTCTAGGGCGGGTAAGGTGACAGTCGATAAGAAATATCCTGTCAGATATGATGCACAGGCTGGTAGGTATATTCCACCTCCGGGCTGGTCGGCAGAACCAAAGAAAGAGACGGCAGTTGAGACAGTTGCTGCAAAAGATGAGAAACCTAAACAGGTTGAAAATGCCAAAGAGCCTGTTGTCAGGAAACCGGCGGAACAGAAGACACCTCCTCAGAAAACAGCGGTAGCGGTGGACCAGAAACCTGTAAAATAGACACCTTCATGGATTGTTGTATTGAATCGTCTCGAACCGAATGGGGGCAAACAGGATGGACACAAAGCGGATTTTAGGATGGATGGCGGTGCCGGTAATGGCATTTGCATTGATTGGCTGTGGTGAGAAAAGTGATAAACCGGCTGATCAGAAACCGCAGAGTCTGTCCCAGCAGCAGCTGTCCGACTTGGGGGCAAAAGTCCTGAAAGATACCTATAAGCGGTACGATGATAAGAAATCCTGCTGGATTACACAGGGACCTGACAAGGTGGACTATTGCATGAAAGTGGCATCCGTCAAATCTGTCATGACTGACGAGGGTGAAAAGGTTTATTTGTTGGCAACGGGTGAGCGTGTTGATGGCGCAGAAGCCAATCAGAATACAGCCATGGTCGGTATGTTTGCTGTCAAACCTGAAAATGGTGAATACAAGGTCATTGCTCAGGGGCAGGACACAGAACCGGCCACAGGCAAGGCGCCGGAAGGAGAGTTCGTCCAGTTGGGGAAAAATGCGTACGGCTGGCGGATTGAGAAAGCTGTCTCCGAACAGGGACAGAATTCTGCAGTCACGGATTTCTATATGGTCCAGAATGATCAGGTGAAAGAAGTGGGTGGCGTGGCAACAGGTTACGATGATTCTGCAATGTCTGATGTTGATGCCAAGGCCAAGCATTCAACAAAACTTGAAGGCAAGGTGGAAGTTGATAAGACAGATGCGGATGCAGAACGTTATCCGTTGAGTGTCACGGTTAGCGGTGAGAAAGATGGCCGGAAACTGTCACCTCGTAAATACGCGATTCAGTTCAGTACCCAGAAGGGGAAATATGTGGCACCGGAAGACTACCCGATTGCTGAATAGCGATGAGAGATAGACAGTAAAAGAGGGCATAAAGCCCTCTTTTTCATTTTGCGGATTGCCCCTCTTTCTGTTTGGGGTCGATTTTTCCGGTTTTTTCCATTTTCTGTTGGTGCCAGAGTTGCCAAGAATTGATGATGTTCTGCCAGACTACATAGGATCCTGCCCCGATGGCTGTGATGGGAGTCATATAAACATGAGCCATCCAGATTGCGAACATCGTGCTTTTCTGCCCCAGGGACTGTCCACCGCTGATCCTTTCGTTCCAACGTGAGCCGATCAGTTTGCCAATCATGAACTGTAGGCAGCAGACAACCAGCGCTGCGATGGCAATCCATATCTGTACGGTAGGGTCTTCATTGGAATGGGCAATGGTATCCATTGTCTGTGCCATGACAACGACCAGGGCAAACGCCCAGAGATAAAAAGCAAGGTCTGGATATTGCAGGATATGCTGATGGATTTTGGGGGTATACCGCCGCAGGAACATGGCCAGCAGGAATGGACAGATTAGCAATGGCACGACTTTCTTCATGATGATCAGGAAAGATTCAAAATAACTGATGTCTGCGCCTAATGGGTGGAGGAGTGGAAAGAGTATCGGAGCGGCAATGGCACATCCGACATTGCTGAGAAGCGTAAAGGTTGTCAGCGATGCGGCGCTTCCACCGAGTTTGTCTGTAATCACTGCGGCAGCCGTTGCTGTGGGGCAGATGACGCAGACCAACGCACCTTCTGCCGCCAGGATATTCATTGGTTTGATGGCGTAATAGGCAACCAGTGAACCACCGATCTGAACCAGCAGCAGCCAGAAATGTACACCTTTCAGTTTCAGGTCATGTAGTGGGACTTTGCAGAAAGTGACAAGCAGCATGGCAAACACAAGCCACGGCAAAGTAAAGGTGATTGGCTTGAAGATTGGATAAGCAACACCGCCAAGAATCATGGATAGTGGCAATGTCCAGTTCCGGAGGAATTGGAAAATCTTTGACAGCATGTTCTGTTTTCTCCCCACAGTGCTTTCTAGCTAGCGCTGCAGTCACTGATGATGCCTATAGATTATAGGCTTCTTGAACAGGGTGGGGATACTCTATTGAGATAAAAGTATTCTATCGTCTTATATTCTGCTGTCAGTTGAATTAAGGTGTGGTCTGTTGCGGTGAATTCAGTTGCCTTCTTTGTCAGTGGGCTTTACAAGTCCTTTTTCTTCCTGCCGGCGTCTGTGCCAGAGTTGCCATGAATTGATGATGTTCTGCCAGAACACATAAGAGCCTGCACCGATGGCGGAAATCGGTGTCATGTAGGTGTGGGCAAGCCAGATGGCGAAGACGGTATTTTTCTGGCCGAGAGACTGTCCGCCACTGATACGCATGCTCCAGTACGAGCCGGCGAGCTTGCCAATCAGGAACTGGAGGCAGCAGATGCCAAATGCAGCGAGGGCTATCAGTCCCTGCAGGGCAAGGTTTTCCTGTTCTTCGATGATGATGGCAATGGTTTTTCCCATCAGGATAGTGATGGTGACAGCCCATAGATAAAAGGCAGTGTCAGGAAATGCCAGGATTCTGCCATGCACCCGTGGTGTAAAGCGCCTCAGGAACATGGCAAGGACAAAAGGACAGATCAGTAGCGGAAAGACTTTCTGCAGGATGATGAGGACGGATTGCCAATATGTCATATCGATGCCAAGTGGGTGGATGACAGGAAAAAGCGCAGGGGCGGTAACAGCGCAGCCGATGTTGCTGAGCAGTGTGAAGGTTGTCAGGGAAGCGGCGCTGCCCCCCAGTTTATCGGTGATGACAGCGGCTGATGTGGCGGTTGGGCAGGTGACACAGATCATTGCTCCCTCGGCAACATAGATATTGAAATCCCGTAAAGCATAATAGGCACAGACCGATCCGACAATCTGGACAGTCAGTAGAATCAGGTGGAGCAGGGAGATGCGGATGTCAGACAATGCGACTTTGCAGAAAGTGACCGTCAGCATCAGAAAAAGCAGATAGGGGAGCAATGGGGAGAAATGCTGGAACAGGGGGTAGCCGATTCCGCCAAGGAGCATGGCCATCGGTAAGGTCCAGTTTCTGAGTAGTCGGATAATGGGAGACAGCATTTTCATGACAGTTGAAGGATGCCATTGTCGGAGGGCACGGTTTCTGTCCTGGCGGAATAATCTGGTTCAATGGAAATGGATTATATACCGAGATGCAGCACCATATCTGCCATGGATATGATAGGTGACTGATGGGTGGTCAGTGCCATGTCTCATGGTGGAAAAGCGCTTCGTTCTATATGAGTTGCACAGGATAGCGTACAATACGATAATGGATTGTTGTCTGTTGCTGAAAGGTGATGGATAGCATGATTTTTATTTTTTGAAGTGTTGATTTTTAGGTTATGTCTGATTTACAGCAAGCATCCACAGAGAAACAGGACCAGAAAGGTTTTGATCAGTTTGGCCTGTCCTCAGAAATATTGAAAGCATTGGCTGATCTTGGGTACAAGACACCGACGCCGATTCAGTCCAAGGCAATTCCACATGTGCTGGAGGGAAAGGATGTCATGGGAGCGGCTCAGACAGGGACTGGTAAGACAGCCGGCTATTCTCTGCCGGTCCTGCAGGCATTGCTGTACTTTGCCAACACCAGCGTATCTCCTGCCCGTCATCCTGTCAGGATGCTTGTCCTGGTGCCAACACGTGAACTGGCGGATCAAGTCTACGAAGATGTTAAAAGCTATGCGAAATACACTTCATTGAGAGTTGCGGTGGTCTTTGGTGGTGTGGATATGGCGTCCCAGACTGGCACATTGCGTGCGGGGTGTGAAGTGCTTATTGCGACCCCGGGACGTCTCTTGGATCATGTTCAGCAGAAAAATGTTTCCCTGAACCAGACACAGGTCCTGATTCTGGATGAGGCTGACCGTATGTTGGATATGGGATTTCTGCCAGATCTTCAGAAGATTGTCCGGTTATTGCCTGCTCGGCGGCAGAATCTGCTTTTCTCTGCAACTTTCACCGATGAGATCCGGAAACTGGCAAAGAATTTCCTGACAGATCCAGTTTCTGTGGAGGTCGCCCGCAAGAATGCAACGGCCGATACTGTCAAGCAGCTGGTTTACCGGGTGGAAGATGATGATAAGGGAGCGTTGATTGAGTTCCTGTTGGAAAAATATCCGCACAACCAGACACTGATTTTCACCAATACCAAATTGGGGGCTTCCCGTCTGGCACGTCGGCTTGAACGGAAGGGTGTCAAGGCGGCGGCGATTCATGGTGACCGTACCCAGCAGGAACGCATGTCTGTTCTTGAATCTTTCCGTGAGGGAACCGTCAACGTCTTGGTGGCGACAGATGTGGCTGCCCGTGGTCTGCATATCGATGACCTGCCATTTGTGATTAATTTTGAGCTGCCGTTTGTGGCAGAAGATTATGTTCACCGGATTGGACGTACAGGACGGGCTGGAGCGCAGGGGACAGCTGTTTCCCTTTACACTGAAAAAGATGCGAAGCTGCTGGCTGAAATTGAGAAACTGACCAGGAAAAAACTGTCGCCAGTGGCGCCAGATGGGTTCGAGCCAAGAGACTATGCGACAAAATCCGGGCGTGCAGGGCGTTATGACCGCAAGGAACTGGGACCATATTATTCCGTCGGTCTGGCGAAGAAAAAAGCAAAAGATTCCTGGTTTGACCGTCCGTATGAACCTGAATCTGAAACGGGAAAAACAAAAGTTGTTGAAGCCCCGGAACCTAAGGCCAAGGCGAAGCCTGCGTTGGCTTTCCTGTTGGGGGGCGGTCCTAAACGCTCAAAATAATATGGCAGATAATGAGAACAGTACAGTTGTCTCATGGATGATGGGAAATCTATGACGGATCCGGGCTTTGTT
>CAVJQJ010000124.1:0-2608 GCA_963651715.1 Anaerovoracaceae bacterium | reverse complement strand
GCTGTAAGCTTTTTGGAACCCCCAGCTTAGCTGGGGGTTTTCTGAAATCTGCCTTTTATGTTTTCAGTATCTGATGAGCTGGTATGCCACTGCCGCAATCACTGTGACAAGGATGACACCAGGCAAACCAATCTTATCGTATGGGATAAGCCCAATTATCCAAGGGCGTTTTGGCAGTCTGGGTAAGGAGAACCCACATTCATCTGGTACACCGATTCTGGAAAGACTGCGGATTGCATTCAGGAAATCCCCTTTGTTCCGCTCATAGGCTTGGATGCTGAGCAGTCGGTAAAGACCATATGCCAATGGTGTTATCAGCATGATTGCCAGAAAACCGATGGTTGTCTGATTCCCAAGCAGCAGGTATCCCATGATGGTGATGGCAGCACAGACTGCCATTGGCAACCATCCGAATACGCTCTGGCTTGTTTTCCCTGCCCCTGCAGGCAACGCTGAACAGATTGCATGACGGCTGTCCGCCCCACTACACCAGAATATATAGTTCCTGCCTTTATATTCGATGGATACCCTACCCACCGGCATCCAGACTTTCTGAGCATGGCAGTCTATTTCATCTATCTGCCATTTCCACCATTTCTGACCATCACCTTCTGTACATTCCTGACGGATACGGGTATCGATAACACGCGCAATCTGCTGACAGCCGACATTGTCATGAATCTGCTGAAGTGTCCCTGCATAGGATTCCGGCCTGTTTCCCTGAAAATGCTTTTCATCGAATGGTGTCGTCTGATTCTGGACATCAGCAATTGCCAGCATCTGGATGGCATCAGGGGGCAACCGACTGCCCGCATAGACCATAGCTGTGTACTGCGTTGATAGCTGTCCGTTTTCTGGATGCCACATGAGATTGTCTTCATCGGACTCTGCACAGCAGGTGATGTAAGGGATATAACCGACATGAACCTGCCACTCCGCCTGATAGCTTCCCTGACACTGGTAGGCGGGTACATAAAAGCATTGGCTATCGGTGATGGTCATGGTGTCGAGAAAGTCAGACGCCAGATCCGGTTTTTCTGCCAGATACGCATAGACGGCACATCTGACCTGTTCTGGTGTGACCACCTGAGGAACAATGTATTCGCCAGCAGTCAGCTGGACATTAACTTCAGGAATTTCGCCAGCCACCGCATCTGGAGATGACATGGATGCTTCCATTGTCTTCAATGCCGCAGCATGCACCATCGGCATGTTGATGATGTGTGCATTGACGATGGGATTGTCGGTCGGCTCTGTCATTCATTTTCCTCATTGCAGTGGCATCCATCTTATCAGGCAGGATTATCTGAGGAAATTTGCAGATTTCTTCGATTTTATTGAAAGTCTATAAAAAAAGGAACCTGCCAAACACACGATGGCGGTTCCTTTCTTCCAGATTACCCTGAACTTCAGATCTTGAGGCTGTATCGGACGCGGTAGAATTCGCCAGATTTCACTTCGGTGATACGTTCACGTTCACCAGACCAGATGAAGCTGTTCTTTTCATAGAAACGGCGGGCACTGTCGTTGTTCTCGACCACCCAAAGGTCAACCTCCTGACAACGGCGGCGGGTTGCCTCTGCAATGACGGATTCCAGCATCTTCGTACCAATGCCTTCATACTGGAAAAACGGGTCGATGAAGAGCTCAATGATATGCATCTGCTTGCCATCAATCTCACGACGGAGCATCGCCTTGGTGATACCGTCATCGAAAACATACACGCCATCAAGCGCGTGGGATTTTTTCAGGCTCTCGATTTCTGTACCGACCTGCATGACGTTGAAGGAAACCTTGTCATCATCAAAGATCGGCCGATAGGTGGTCCGCTTGGTGAAGATGAGGATTTCCGCTATGCGGGAGATATCTCTTGGACCAGCTTGTCTGATTTCTGCCATGTTATGCTCACAACTTCCATGAAAGTAAACATTTACCATCCCATTCTAATGTTTTTTCAGCGCATTTCATTATTAAATACGCATCAATGGGAATGTTTCTTTGAATTAACAGATGATAGGTTACTGCTGACCGAGATTGTCCAGCATTTCCTTGTTTGACCAGTACTCCATCATCATATCGAGACGCCCAGTCTGCCAGAGTTGGTAGACAATCTGGAAGAATACCTGAAACTCAGCATTGTCATCCATCCCGAGCGCCTTGGCACAATCCGCCCGCTGTTCATCGACTGCTTCTTTCGACTGTTTTTCCGCCATGCTCATCGCATTGACGTTGCGGAGGGTTGCAGGATCGATGTCATCGGTGACTGATGGATTCTGACCTGCAGCCTGATCGATGAGCCAGTGGCCGATCTTGATGGTGATTTCTTCGCCTTTCATACTGTTCTCTCACTCTTGTTCCGGGGTATTTTTCCCGTGTTTCTGATTGGATTGTATTGTCTGCTTTTCTGTCCATTTACGGAAGATGCTGGCCAGCACTGCACCTGATATATTGTGCCAGACGGAGAAGATGGCCCCGGGAACGGTTGCCATGGCAAGCGTCGGAAAAGCCATGCCTGCGAGGCTTGCCGCCTGCCCAGAGTTCTGCATACTGATTTCTATCGTCAACGCCTTGATCTTTGGCTTTTCCATCCTCAAGAGCAGTCCTGCCC
>CAVJQJ010000123.1:0-2202 GCA_963651715.1 Anaerovoracaceae bacterium | reverse complement strand
CTGTAAGCTTTTTGGAACCCCCAGCTTAGCTGGGGGTTTTCTTATGACAAAAAACGGACGTGGCATAAACCGCGTCCGTTTTCAGCAAGGCTTTGGTCTGTTCAGATCTTATTTCTTGATCTGTGGTACTGGTTTAGGACCAACCTGTGGTGCTACCTGTGGGCCTGCTTTAGGACCAACCTGTGGTGCTACCTGTGGGCCTGCTTTAGGACCAACCTGTGGTGCTACCTGTGGGCCTGCTTTAGGACCAACCTGTGGTGCTACCTGTGGGCCTGCTTTAGGACCAACCTGTGGTGCTACCTGTGGGCCTGCTTTAGGACCAACCTGTGGTGCTACCTGTGGACCTGCCTGTGGGCCTTTCTGAGATGCTGCCTGAGGAGCAACCTTAGGTGCTTTCGATGGAGGTGCTGCAAAAACTGAACCGGCAAACAGACCAGCTGCGAGCAATACTGCGAGTTTTTTCATGTTTTCCCTTTTTTATCAATACATTGAGGTTTGCGAAAAATGTACTTCGAGGTCTACTTTACACCTGTTTCCAAGGGATTTGCAATAGCCTATATGTGACTTTTTCAATCTTTTGCGTATAGGCAACAGGTCATTTTGAAAAGACGCTGAGGAGGTTCCGCATCATCTTCTGCGCAGTGGTTGGGGTGACGGTCGGAAGCGGGTCACAGTATTTTTTCAGACAATCAACCATGTTTACCGTAAGAGTATATAAGTCCCCCTGATAGCTGAAGGTTGTCTGGCTGATGGGTATCCAGACGGGGGTTGCCTGACAGGTGATGGTCTGTATCTGCCAATGCCAGTCTTTCTGGTTGTCTCCTTCGGCAAAGCGTTTGACCTGGGTGGTGATGTATGCGGCCAGCTGGGCGTTGCCACTCTGCTGAAGTGCTGTCTGGATGTCATCAAAGGGGGGTTCTGGGATGTCTTGCCAGCGTCCTGACTGGGATGGCTGGGTGGTTTCTGCGGTTTGGGTGAGCGGGGTGTCCGCGATGATGGTGCGGATGTGGTCGGGGATGGTGTCAACCGCAGGGATGTTGAGGGTGTAGGTGCTGCTGTCGGTGCCTGAACGGGGTGACCACATGAAGGTGCCGTTGCCGGGCTGTCCGCAGCAGGAGATATAGGGACACCAACCGAATTCCGCCTGCCAGTTGGCGGTGTAGCTGCCTTCGATGTGCCAGCATGGGATGTAGATGGTCTGCTGGCGGGTTATCTGGAGCTGGCTGGTGAATCCAGTGGGCAGGTTGGGCTGTGTGGCGAGGTAGTCGAGCAGGATCTGCCTTGGCTGTTTTCCAATGGGCGTGGCGTCCAAGGTGCAGATGTGCAGTGTTGTTTTTGGGACTATCGGTGGGATGGTGTTGGCCTGCCCGTCTGCCATGGTCGACTCCCGGCTGCTGTTGAGTGTGGTTCTGTGGGGGATTGTGTGCACTTTAGCATACCCTGAGGGGGCAAACAGGAGAATCATCGAGGAGCAAAAAAGCGCCTGATGGCAAAAAATATCAACGGCTGATTTTGCAAGAAATTATCGGGATATTAAAATAGCTGTTTTTACAAACATCTGTCTGTTGTCTGTTTTCTGAAGGTGGCTGACAACGGAAAAATATCCCCATGGATCTGCTTTTTTGAGGTAGGGTTCAGGGTGGTAAATCATTTCACAGGAGGAAATCATCATGTCAGCAGCTGATTCGTCTGCTTTGGTTATTGGTCACATGAATCCCGATACGGATGCTATCTGTTCGGCTATCGCCCTTGCTCATCTCAATCAGGCACGTGGCATGGCGGTCACCGCTGTCGCACAGGGTGCTCCTAACCCTGAAACGCAGTTTGTTCTGGACCGCCTGGGTCTGTCTGCTCCTGAGGTTGTCTCGGATGTTGCCAACAAGCAGGTGTGGCTGGTGGATTTCTCCGATCTGGCTCAGGGTCCCAAGGGGCTGGATTCCGCTACGGTGCTCGGTATTGTCGACCACCACAAGCTGGGGGATGTCACGACGCCTGCTCCTCTTGAAGCCTGGATCTGGCCTGTCGGCTGTTCCTGTACGGTGATCAAGAATATGTATGATTTCTTCGGGATCAGCATTCCTAAGGATATCGCCGGTGTGATGCTGGCTGCGATCCTGTCTGACACTGCGATGTTCAAGTCTCCTACCACGACTGACGCTGACAAGAAGGCTGCGGCTGCCCTGGCGCCTATTGCCGGTGTGG
>CAVJQJ010000122.1:0-15937 GCA_963651715.1 Anaerovoracaceae bacterium | reverse complement strand
CATCCCGACGATGTTTTTCGATGTCTTTGCGATCTTTCTGATAGCGGTGGTCATCATGGTCTGGACGTGGTGGAGGTGGACGGCGATGTCCGTTTTCGTAGTAGCCACCATCTTCATAAACGGTCACGTCATGCAGACAGCCGGTCAGGGAGACACAGCCCAATGCCAGCATCGTGACGCCGATCAGTTTTGTCAGTTTCATTCAGAAATTCCCTTCATCTGGTTTGAAGATAACAGGAGCACAATATCAGATTTTCTGATAGCTGTAATCAGTGTTTCGACGGAAGGCGTTATCTTGCGTCTTTATGTCTGCCGCCGAAGCCGCCGCCACCCATTCTGCCGCCCTGATGACCACCGCCATCTCTGCCCCCCATACGTGGCATACCGCCGTTGCCATCCGGACCATTGCCACCACGGTTGAATGCAGGGCGATTGCCTCCGTCTCTGCCTCCCATGCGGCCGAATCCACTGTTGCCGCCAGGACCATTGCCGCGGTTGAAGCCAGGGCGGTTACCGTCTGGCCGTCCACCAGGACCAGGGCGTCCATCAGGACCACGGTGTCCTGGAGGAGGTGGACGACGGTGACCGTTTTCATAATAGTAGCCACCATCGTAGTAGCCACCACCACCTTCGTAGTAACCACCTTCGTAATATTCGCCGTCATAGAACTCAGCGCATGAAGACAGCGTCATCGCGCCGAGTGCGGCAATTGCAATGGACAGAATCGTTTTCTTCATTTCTCAGCCCTCTTACAAAAGTTGAAAAAAATGGCCGCTTCCATCGGAAACAGCCATTGCTATCTAATAATGACCGCAGAGATGATGATAAACCGCCTCTGCACTGGTTCCGGGTTCAACAGGAACCTGTGGTGCGTTGTCATCATTACCGTCGGCCTCAATCACTGTCCCGTCTTTCTTGTGTAAGGATGCGGAAAGCGCCGCCAGCGTGCGCTGGTCGCAGTCGACACGGTACAGTGCCAGCATATAGGAGAAATCTGGATTTTTTGGGGGAATCAGCTTGAACCAACCCTCTGGCTGGGAAGAAGACATCAATCCAGCCTTTTGAAAATTGCTGCTTTGGGCGCTTAGGACGCTGCCATCACTGCTGTAAAAGATCTCCTTCCATTCACCCGCAGATGCATTGCCCGCCAAAAGAAGAAAAACAACTGGCAGCGCTAATGTCCTGAATGCAGTCGATTTAAGTAACCTTTCCATCATTGTCACCTCGACAATTATGCACAGCGAAACACAATTGATTGATAATGCCTGTATTGTAGGCGTTTTGGGCCTGTTATGGCACACCATTTACAGACTGTTTCATTTACAGAAAACAGGAAAACGACTTCAAAAAAACAGATAACTCAATAAAATTGTCTAAAATCTTTTAAAAGATAGCCAAGTATCCTTATTTATATCGTTAATGATCTTAATGTCGGATATGATGCTGTCTTGCCCGATGGCTTGGATGCGTTGTTTTTGTGTATTTTACCATCCGTTTATGGAAGGTTTGCTGTTTTTTAACGATGCGGGTTTTCGGTTTCTGCTGTTTCGTTGGTGTATCACAGGAAGCGGGTTCATCGACACGGCAGGTCAAGCTGCCTGATTTCTTCGGACGGTAAGCATCCAGGGAATCCGCCTGTGCGGTATGCATCAAACCTGCGGCCATCAAAGCAGCCGTCAACATCATCAAAAATTTCTTCATCATATCCTTCTTTCCATAAGCAGACCGTGCGTGCTTATGCAGGTGTTCTGATAACAGGATATATCCTATCAGTTACATGGCATGACACATCTGCCTGTTACAAACTGTTGCCATTCATCAATAGGCTTCGGGAATCGGTTCTCCTTCGCACAGCTGGTCCGTCAGGGCATCATAGGCATCCTGCGGAAAAGCAGTCACATACGCCATGCCCTTCATCAGGGGAATATGCATTGGATCGACCGTCTGGCCCTTGATATCGTAAATCTCACCGGATACCGGGAAAAGTGTGCGGGTCGAGCAGTCTGCCATCGCAACCCCTTCAGCATAATCAAACAGGTCTTTCTCCTGGGCGACGACTTTCACCTCGATGCCAACGGCATTCGCTGGCTCGCTCTTTGGTGGTGGTTTGAAATAAACCGCTTCCATATGGTTTTCTGCCAGTTTCTGCCAGCCATCAGAAGAGATTTCCGGCTGCAGCGGTTTGACTGCAGGTGTTGGGGCAATCTTCTCGATGGTCTGTTCAGTCTCAATCGGCTGGCCGTTCTCATGGACAGTTGCCTGTGCGGGAGAAACCGACAGGATCAGCAGCGTTGCCGACAGGGTCAACGATGATTTCAGGACAGTCTTGCGCATCACGACAGAAACCTCATACAGAAAACGGAAAAAACATAGCCGTATTGTAGCCTTGTCATCGACAGCATGTGTGATGAAATCGCGGAAAATTCCGTTATATATTGTGTTCATCAGCCATAAATTCTGATAAATTGCTGTTAACGGAACCGTAATCCAGAACAAGGGGCAATCTTATGAAAAAACAGATTTTCACCGCAGTTCTCGCATCAGCCTTGGCACTTGGTGGTGCCGCAACCGCATCCGCCGACAGTACAGGTGTCTATCACACCACAGACGGCTATGTCATTTCCTTCAAGGAAGGGCCGCAGATCAACCAGTTTCCCTCTTATATCCTGAAAGGATGGCATAAGTCTGCCGGTACACGTCCATGGATTGATGATGCAGAGGTCAACCTGACAAGAGGAACCATCTGTCAGGGGCTCGAATGTGATGGCCAATGTGATCGGGAGGTGTACACGTTCAGTCAGACCCAGCCGAAGACAACCATTGAGTTCTTCCATATCTATCCAGACTGCCCGGTCAAACCCCATCCGAAAGGGGTGATCGGTGAACTCATCATCGGGAACGGGCCCGGCAAAGGTCATCATTGGTTCAGACGCTGATTCAGACAACATCAGGAGCAAATCATGAAAAATACAATCAAGGTATTCACCGGCGTACTGGCGTTGGCAATGGGTGTTTCCACTGCCTGTGCCCAAGACGCGCAGGTCCGTGACTTCAGGACCGACAAGATGGTCTTCCGGCTCACCTGCAGGGCGGAATGCACCGCAAAGGGATGGACGAGCCCGAAAACCATCGGACAGGGACCTGCAGATGTGGTCTGAAAAGGTGGCATGGTGGCTGACGGTGTTGATGAATCCGGTAATTGTGGTCATGAACACGTCATATTTGCGTCAGGGAATGCGGAAAACGTCTTCCAGCTCACAAACTGCAGGATTCGGAAAGGGCCTAAAGGAGCAGTGGGTAAACTGGTCCAGACCGGTAAGAACGGCAAAACCGTTGAAACCTGGCTTTTCAAGAAATGATGATCTGAGCTGATAACATCCATCAAACAGAAAACGCATACTGGAAAGTATGCGTTTTCGTTTGGGAGACTCTGCCGGTCTTAGAAATCAACAGGCAGGCCGTAGTAGCAGCATTTCAGCAGTTTTTCCATTTCCGCCAGGGTTGGCTGGCGAGGATTGGAAATCGTGCAGGCATCCGCAATCGCATTCTTCGCGATTTCTGGCAGACGTTCCAGGAAAACAGATTCAGGCACAACCCCCTGTTCACAAGGCAGTGCATCCTTGCCATATCTGCTGATGCACTGAGGGATATTCAGCGCATCGTTCATGCCACGCAGATAAGTGATCAGGTTTGCGATCTTCGCATCGTCATCAGCACCACCTAGTCCCATGAAATCAGCGATTTCACCATAGCGTTTCTTGGCGGTTGCATCTTTCGCATTGTAGGCAATCACCTTCGGCAGATACATTGCATTCGCAGAACCGTGGATCAGATGCGCACCATAGTCCGCAAACACAGCCCCGGTCTTGTGCGCCATCGAATGGACAATCCCCAGCAGTGCATTCGAGAAGGCCATCCCTGCCATCGTTGCCGCATCGTGCATGGATGCACGTTTTGCCAGATCGCCATTGTAAGAACCGACCAGGTCATTCTGGACGGTCTTGATGGCGGACAGTGCCAGTGCATCCGTATAGGCACAGTTGCAGGTTGAGACGTAAGCCTCAATCGCATGGGTGATGGCGTCCATCCCTGTGTGGGCAATTAGTTTCTTCGGCATGGTGGAAACCATCTGAGGATCGACGATTGCGACATCAGGGGTGATTTCAAAGTCGGCGATTGGATACTTGATCCCTTTCGCATAATCCGTGATGATCGAGAAAGCCGTCACTTCGGTTGCTGTACCGGATGTTGAGGGAATAGCGCAGAAATGCGCTTTCTGTCTCAGGGGAGGCAGTCCAAACACCTTGCACATCGCTTCAAATGTGATGTCAGGGTATTCATACTTGATCCACATCGCCTTTGCGGCATCGATTGGCGAGCCACCGCCGACAGCCACAATCCAGTCTGGCTGGAAAGCGAGCATCTTCTCAGCGCCTTTCATCACCGTGTCGACACTGGGATCCGGTTCAATTCCGGCAATCGTCTGGACGGCCATGCCAGCCTCTTTCAGATAACCGACAATCTTGTCGACAAAACCAAGGGAAACCATTGTGTCATCACTGCAGACCATTGCCCGGCTGCCTTTGAAAGACTTCAGGGTCGCCAAGGCATCTTCGCCGTGATAGATATCGCGTGGGAGCGTGAATCGTGCCATATGAAACCTCCTCTGAAACATCAGTTAAAGTTGTTTGGCCGCCTGTCTGTCCATATCAGGAAAAAACAGGGGGAGATAGCTTCATTGTACCGTCAGTTGCTGTTTTGTGCACAGAAACCGAATAATGGAAAAGTCAGTATTCATTACAGAAAAAATAGTAAAAATAGGAATAATCGGTTAAACTGAGGGTAGCTGTATTCGATTGACTCCAATATCTCAAGGGAGAGGGCATATGAAAACACAGGAATTCAATATCCAGGACTATCTCAGCACCAAGACAGACCGTAAGCAGTTTCTCTTGGAATGCTTCAGACAGGATCTCGGCGACGGCAACCTCATCACTGCAGCACTCAAGGATGTTGTTGAAGCTGCCGGCAAGGCGGAAATCGCAGCAGCAATCAATCTGACAGAAAGAACACTCACCCGTCAGTTGGCAAAAGGTGAAACTGTGCCATTCACCACTGTTGCGGCAATCGCCCAGGTCATCGGCGTCAGAATCCTGGCGAAAAAGGCCAAGGTCAAGAAAGTGAAGAAGGCCAAGGCGAAAAAAGTGAAGAAAGCGGCAAAAGCCGCATTGGCTGCTAAAGCGCCTGCAGAGGCAAAACCAGCCAAGAAGGCAAAGAAAGCAGAAAACGCGGTTCCTGCACCAGCAAAGCCTGCCCCAAAAGCCAAAGTGGTCAAAAAGGCAGTGCCTGCTTCAGCCAGACCTGCTAAACCTGCAAAGGCAGCCGTGAAGAAATAAGCAGCTTCATCAAGCATAAAAAAAGCCTGTGGACTGAATCGCCACAGGCTTTTTGCATATTAGCACTATGAGTACTGATGCGGTGTATCAGGAGTAAGCCAGATACTGGAAGTCGCCAAAGTCCAGTTCCAGACGTTCCAGAACATCGCGCATATATTCTTCATCCAGTTCGTCCCAACCGACTGGATCCGTGCAGTACTGTTCAGCGAAGGCATCCAGGAATGTCTTTTCGTCATTGAAGAAATAAGGGATGGCGGCAGGATCTGTGCGGTCAACCAGACAGAAAATGTCCAATTCCATGGAATCAGGCAGGTTCTGCAGCCGTTTGAAGAATTCAACAGGGTTGGTGGCCTTGCCCTGGGTGATATCTTCATACAGATAGAACAGCTCGGTGCCTTTCATATCATCATGGGTCAGGGAGTTGTCGTTCAGTTTCCCACGGATTTCAGCCCATTTCTGATCGTCCAGACCTTTCAGCTTCAGAGCTGGCCAGTGGGTGAGACCACCGATATTCTGTCCGATGCCCTTTGGAGTGATGTATTCAAAACGCAGACCGTCTGGCGTGCTGGTAACGCTCGCCATGACCCCCTGACGCTTCAGGGTGTCAACCAGAAAAGCCCGGTTCATCTCAAAGTTATTCAAAGTATCTTTCATTAAAACCTCTCAAAACAATGATGCAGCGACATTACAGATCTGCATGCTTATCATCTTTAAGTACTGCAACCTAAAACGGTAAATGATGAAATGGGAAGACCCATCTACAGACACCATAGATAAGGGCGAATGGCAGGAAAACAAGGCCTATCTGAAAAAAAGTTGAAGAAGGTTTTCAGGATAGGATGAATGTCCGCCAAAACCTCTTCATTCTAAACCAACATTCTCGTAAATGCATACAAAGCGACGCCAACCGTCTTAAAATAACGCACAGCATTACTAAGGGAGTTTTTATCATGATGACACCAACCAAACAGCTCGATGAACGGGTCGCAGAAAATGTAGAAGCAATGCGTGCGCAAGGCAGGATCCAGTCGCTCGACAGCATCGAATGGCGCAAGATCGGCTTTGACGTTGACCGTCTCATTGGCATGAACCCTGCACAGGGCTGGTTCTTCAGAGGGGCATGGCATGCCCTCACCGGGAATCTCGACGACGTCACAAAAAGCTTTGCCAACCTCTACCGTCTCACCCAGCGGGCAGAAGTCCTGCTCGACGTCATTTCCACCTACGCAAGCCTCGGCAGCATGAAACCTGCACTGCCTGTCTTCAACTATGTCGCAGACCCGGCCCGTGGCGTCTTCAGGGACGCACTGCCACTTGCAGTCGCGATGGGCGCCATCCGCAAGACCGCGGAATACCTCGATAAAGTACCGGACAGCGTTGACCTCGCAGGACATGAAGACCTGATCGGGAAGATCCGTGCGGCCGCAGGCATTCTGGAGAAACACAACATCACCGACAAGATGCTTTCCGACCATATGGACCTGGCAGGCTACGTCGTCCGGGACACCAAACGTCTGCAGACCATGCCAAACCTCCACATGCAGGCTGAGAATCCGGAAAGCATCCTCATCGAATACATCGTCGATGGCGGACGCGAGGATGCCATCGCCCTCAATCAGGCACTGAGCGACAGGGAAAAAGCAGCAGGCATCGTTGCCAGCCCAGCCTATCGGATTGTTTTCTCAGCGGGCAGATAAACCAGCCACTGAAAAACAGCCAGTCAGATAAAAAAACAGCACAGGCATCACCCCTGTGCTGTTTTCGGTTGGGAAAGGCTTATTTCCCGTCCCCGAAATCCAGACCCAGTTGGTCACATAGCTCAGGATGGAAAGTTTCCCAGGAAATCTTCGCGCCTTCAGACTGGTAAGTCGCACGGGTCTGCTCCATTCCCTCGACAAACTCGCGTACCCTTACGCTTGGACCATATTCCAACAGCATCCAGCCCTTGTCATTCGTCGCATGGCAGTAACCGATGCCCCCCGCAATACCGATACGGGTCACGAACGTGATGTCATAAGCTTCATAAACCGCCTTGCCGACATACAGGTCCGTCTTGTTCCAGCCGCTGAAGATGGCATCGGCCAGTGCTTCATTGCCTTCAATCTTCTGCATCTCAAAACGTGGACGGCTGTAGGCGGCAATCACATCCTCGCGTCTCACCGCAGGCGTGTCCTGCGTATTCTTCATGAACACCGCAACCGGCGACAGCTGAGGATGTCCCGCGATATTGCTGTACATCAAAGCCCGGGACTGGCTGACCAGACAGCGCAGGCCGGACGCTTCACAGATACGCACCCAACGGCAGAAACTTTCTGCCAGGGGCCACGCATCCTGAGAGATATAAACCCCATCATCACCCAGCAGGGAAGCGATCAGGGAGATATCGCTCTGGGACTGCTGTGGGACATCCCGGTCAGCAGGATCAATCACACCCGCCTTGAACACATCCGTATTGATCTTCTCGGCATATACATTCGAGGAAATCACGAAATCCACATGATCCAGGCCATTCCCCTTGATGAAACTCTCCAGTGTGCCGGTGAAAGTGCCCACATTCGTCAGCTTCAGCCCAATCGCACGGGAATCCGTCACCAGTGTCGCATCCTCGCTGATATCAATCCCGATCACCCGTGCATCGGGGAACTGGCGTGCGATGAAACAGGTCAGCAGGCCACTGCCGCATCCCAGATCGATAATCGTCTTGTCGGAAAAATTATAGCGGTTGAACAGCCATTCGCAGAAAGCCCCAAGGCGGTCGGTATCCATCTGCCCGATCACCATATTTGAGAATTCCAGTGAAGAATAGACAATGCTGTTCGGATCCACCAGCAACGATTCACCATTTGCCAATGCCTGCATCTGGTCGATATAGCGTCTACCGGTTTCCTTGAACTTCGCGACCAGTTTCTTTTCAAAAACCTCAGGTTTCACCGGTTTCGATACCCCATGACTGAGGCAGAATTGGGAAAACAACTGTTTTACTGGGCGGTTGTTCACAGGTTTCTTAGGGCTGTTTTTCATAGTTCCGTTCACCGTTCATTCAAGGGCATCCAAAGCATCACATGATAACAGGCTTCACCAAAAACAGAAACGCACGGCGTTTTTCAACAACCGTGCGTCTTGCTGTCTGGGTCAGTCATCGGGTTACTGCATCGGACACATCCGCTTCAGGATAATATCCTTCACCTCTGGTGAATGCTGTACTTTCGCAATCGCTCCAGCCATGGAGGTATCTTGGGCGATTTCCTGCTGATGTCCATCCATCAGATGATATTCAAGCACTGTAGCCCTGCGGGCAGAACAGTCCACCTGATAGACAGCCTCAATTGCATCCAGATTGCCGGATCCTTCAGGCACGCCAAACACAAACCATGCGGCATTGGGCGCATCCGGCAACACCTTCCTGCTCTGGAAGACAATGCCGCCGTCATATTCGGCGAAAGGCTGGCAGGGCGGGCATACCGATTCATGCGTGGCCGCCAATGTAGAACCAGCCAACAGCAGGGCGGCAGTCAAGAGTGGCAACCGCTTCATCATAGGACTTACTGACAGATCAGCGTCATCAGCTTGCCGTAAACCGTACCGACAGTTGCTTTTTCAGTGATGATCTGGTCCTTAGGGAAAGGATGTGTCTGACCGATGGAACCATCAGCAGCGATATCCACACCCGCAACCATCGAAACCGTCTGTTTTTCGCAGTCTGCTTTATACAGGATTGCGGAATCCGTGCCTTTATCCTTGTTAATTGCACGGACATTCATGCCGAGCTTTTTCAAGACAGTAGAATTTGGCAGCGGTTTCTGCAGATACAGACCATGGTTATCATCACCGGTCAACTGGGACCAGCCATCCAGGCTACCCGCAGAAGCGGTGGAACAGGCAAGAGCAGCCATACCAAACAGCGCAACAGTCAAAATCTTTTTCATATTCATCCTCACTAGATAAAAATCAGAACACATGCGGATCAGCGACCGCACATCATCTCACGGATCCTGCCATAAACCGTACCATCTGGCGCGTCCCATGTAAACTGCTTCATCGGTGGCATCATCATCGCATCCTTGACCGGCTCATCGGGATCCAGATCCATCCCGCCAACCACATACAGCTGTTTCTCGCTGCAGCCCGCCTTCACAATCACACTGGTATCAGTGTCATCGTGCTTACTCCGGATGCGCAGCCCAACGCCATCTGATTTCATCTGCATCTGGCTCACAGGGCCTTCGACATAAACCGCCATGTCCGAATCTTCCAATACCAGCTGCCAGCCATCATCCTCCGCATGCGCCAGTCCACCGAACAGCGAAACCGCCACAAATGCAGATAAAACCAGTCGTTTCATCGCTTACACCACCAAAATGCAGAAAAAGTCAGATTATTTGCCACACAGCTTATTCAGGATAATGCCATTCGTGGTCTTCGGATCAGACGCCTTCAGGACCGTATCCTTGCTGGCTGGAATCAGCGTGAAGTTATGGACCTCAGCGCCATCCTTGGCGACATCCCCGCCCGCTGTGATGTAAAGCTGCTTCTCTTCGCAGCCTGGGCGGAGTTGGAAAACAATATCATCCGTACTCTTCTTGTCTTTCACACGGATAATCAGCCCGTCTTTCTTCAATTCCTCCTGACCTGCGACAGGTCCCAGGATATAGACAGTGTTTTCCTTGTCATCGGAAATCTGTTCCCACTTTTCATTCTCGCCGAGTTTCAGCACAGTGCCGTTGTCAGCTGGAGCGGTATCGCCGGCAAATGCCAGACCACCGAAGAGGGAAGAAGCAATAAAAGCGGATAAAACCAGTTCTTTCATGAGACACCCCTTTGAAGAATTGAAAAAGGCAATATCCAGATTCTACATGATTCCAAAGGGGAGGGAACAATTGGGATGAGATAAAAGAAATGTAAGTTGAGACAGGCAGCAGATGCGATTACTCATCACTGTCGAACCAGTCCGTCACAGAGTGGAACATTCCCATAAAAAGGCCATCCTTCGCACGGGCCTGTTTCTTCTTGATGCGTTCGTCATACGCCTTCTTGCGCTTCGCCCAGCGTTCAGCAGCTTCCGCCTGTTTTTCCTCAGGCGTCTTCAGCGCCTCATCTTTCTTGGCGTTTTCATCAGTCTGGACTTCTGTGGATGGCTTTTCTTCAGCCTCGGTTACCGCCTTTTCAGCAGGATTCGACTGCTCAACCAGTACAGGTGCAGTGCGGTGACCTCTTGCCTGAGGATTCAGCGTCACCGACATCGGCTCTTCACCGCGGACAATCTCAAACTGCATCGTGCGGCCGGCATTCGCATAACTGCGGGCAATCGTGCGGAAATGGCGTTCGTTCTCAATCACAATGCCATTCACACTGTAGAGGATATCGCCTTTCCTCAAATCCGCATCAAATCCGGGAGAATCATAGAACACCCGCTTGACCACCACACCACGGTTGAACCCAAGCCGATTTTTCTGGTCTGATGTCAGCGACTGCGTATCCAGCCCCAGCACTGGCTGTTTGGCACTCTTCACCAGAAAAGTCGCAGACTGGTCATAACGCTGCTTGTTGAAAGACACCGGTAGATATCCCATGCCCCAGAAAAGCTCATCCTTCTTCTCAGCCTGTTCGCCATCCTGCTCAGCGACAGGTTCAGCTGCCGCCTCGCTGTCCTGATGGTGGGTTGTGTGCTTTGAAAGCGCCTTTGCCTGCTCCTTCGTCATCGCCTGAGGCGCAAACCCCGTCACCTTGCCAGCCAGCTTTGCGGAATACAGCACATGCGTCGCCCCGACATCCTTTGCCTGTTCAGCCAGTTCCTCTGCGCTCACCATCGGTGCATTGAAAGTCGCTGTCCCAATCACCACAAAGCCATGGGACAGCGCCTCCTCCA
This sequence comes from Anaerovoracaceae bacterium, assembly GCA_963651715.1. Lineage (GTDB taxonomy): Bacteria > Pseudomonadota > Gammaproteobacteria > Burkholderiales > Burkholderiaceae_D > Oxalobacter. The sequence goes on along the minus strand of CAVJQJ010000122.1, from coordinate 4,675 downwards.
GCTCAGCCTTCGGATTTCCTGTGGAAGACGTCAGCTTCGGTGTGCCATCCTCAGGCAGATACCGCAGATTGCGTTTCTCATATTCAGGAATTTTCTCCGCCTGATAATAATCATGATAAGGATTCGTTGCACAGCCAGCCAGCATCGCCACCAGAACGGTGGATGCAGACAGCAGGGTAGGACGTGGCAGTTTCGAACGCATGACAGCAGGCAGATAGATAAAAAGAAACAACAGCAGGGCACAGCACCCTGCAGACCTGAGCATTGTAGCAGGCTGGAAATAATAGATGAACAGAAAACCAGACGGAACTACTTCACCCGTAGGTGGAAAGTCGAGGCAATTGCATCCCCACACTTTCCGCTGGACACATCCAGAGGTCGGCTGTCGAGACACAGCACACGGTGCGTCTGCTGGTCGCGGCTGCCATAAGCCAGCGTGAGGAACACACCTTTCTGGCCATTTCCAGAAGCCACCTGCCAGTTGAACAGCGCGACAGAACGGCCGTTCTCCTCAACCAGCCGTTGAGAGGCGGAAAGACCTTTCTCCAGATCAGGAACAGACATCCCCTGAAGCACCTCCTGCTGACTCAGGAACTGCGCAATCGGTTTCCGGAACAGCTTCTCCAGCTTCGGTAAAGAGGATGCAGTAATCGGCGTACCGTCATCAGGACCGCTTCGGGTGATCACCTGCACACCCACAGGCGCAGACAGTCGGTCCGCGATCGCATTCTGACGGCTCGTCCACATCCGGATCACCGCCAGCACACACAGGATCATCACCATAAACGCCGCGATTTTCATCGTACGGCTCATACCTGCTCCCTGTTTCAGCTTCTGCATCGCAGGCGATTGATGGGAAGGACGGGGAGGCTCACGGTCAAGCAGAGACGAACGTCGGTCTGGACGCATCGAACTGCGTCCACCGTCACGTTTGGGGGAATCACCGGTTGCCATGAAAAGAAATCAGGAAATCAGATACGGACGTGGAAGACCTTTTCGATCTCATCCGCACAGTCACCGCGTGTCAGCGACACAGGGTAACGGTAATAGCAGGCGACCCGTTTCATCTGCTTGTCTGCATAGCCATAAATCAGCAGGCCATGGCTCACCGTATCAACACGGACAGCAGGATAATGGTAACGGAACAGTGCCAGACGGCGGCCTGCCGCAGGAATCACGAAAGCCTCTACCTCAAGACGTTTTGTCAGCGTCTGCATCGCATTCTGCAGAGGCGTCTGTTCAGGAGGAACGGACGCGGTTGTCTGGGCAGGAGCACTGCCGGCCGCAGGTGAGGCTTCAGCAGGGGAAGATGCAGAAGCAGCTGCCGCATCATCAGGAACCCCATTGGCCAGTGCCATTTCCCGGGCAACCTCTGGAACCATCTTCTTGCCCAGCTTCGTCAGCTCATTGTGAGACAGATTTCCAGGATGAGGCATATCATTCACATCCATCGTAGAAACAGCCATCTCACGCTTAGGAGGGGCCGTATTGCTCCTCAGCCAGTCACCGACAAAATGACGGATGACAAAACCGATGATAATCACGACCAGCACCACCGCCGCTACAATCAGGCGTTTCTTCTGTTTTTCCTTGTGAGAGAGCTCCATTCGTTCAGGCATTGAGGCTTCCTTGAAAAATGAAATTAATGGCTGCTTAACTGCTATTCTAAAGGGCATTGCCCCATAGCAGAAGAGCATATGCGGAAAGCATACCGAAATAGTAAGGCGCTATTTATACCATAGAACGGCAAAAATTCAGTGAAGGAATAAAGATAATGTCACTGAGGAAAACCTGAATCACTGCGGAGTCAGCGGATAGTTCTTCGGGACCATATACTGCGACTGCTTCTTGTTGAAACGGAACTCATAAGACTCGGCAGGCAGCTCCTTGCCCTCAAACTGACGTCTCATCTTCACCGACAGGGCATAGAACCCGTCATACACCTTCGCCTTCGCGAAAGAAACCTCACCGTCAAACACTGTCGCCATCGCCTTGTCCGCAACCGCGCCACTGTCATCCGAATACACCTGCACCTTCGCGACATCCTTCACGACACCCAGTACAGGTGAATAAACCGTCATCCAGCGTTCAGAGAACCCATTGGCGGAATACCCCGAATCAAACATCCAGCCATACCGGTTCGGTCCCAGACGCACAAAATGGTTACACTTCACATCCTCGGGATTCTCAAGATCCTTGCGGGGCAGCTGCGCAATCAGCTGATAATCCTCATCTGTCGATCCCGTATACACAAACATCCCGATCAGATTCGTCCTGTTCGGCGTATCAACCTGCTCAGCAGATGCTTCAGTCTCAGCAGTCACAGCCTGACCATCAGCAGCTCCTGCAGATTCACCGGATGCCGCCTGTTCCTCGCCGGATGATGGTTTTTCATCCGTATCATCCGAATGCCCGAAAAGCCGTTCAAACCAGGAAAGGGACTTCTTTGGCGCCTCAGCCTCTTGGGGAGCTGGTGCGGGTTGGGCATCAGCTGCATTCGGTAGAATCACCTCAACCTTCGGCAGGGAGGCATCCTGATCAGCCCCATCGACAGCAGCCGCTTTTTTATGAGGGGGGGATTTCTTTGAAGGCTTCACCTTCAGCTTTTTCAGGATTGCAACCGTCTCATCCTCTTTCGGTGCCGGTCCATCCGTCTCAAACCCCGTCACCAGCAGGAATGAGACAGGAATCCCCTGAACCTTCACCGTCTTCACCGCCCTTGGCTTCATGCAATAGCGGCTCGTCATCTGACCACCGGTCGTCTCCCAGCAGTCAAGTCTTGCATTGTAATTCCCATAAGCCTGCTGCATCAGCATCTTGGGAACATCCAGCTTCATCGCCATCGCAGGGGCACCTAACCCCAGTACCCCCAGCGTGGCGAGTGAATACAGCGTCTTTCTCATCATCAGACCCGCAAGTCAATCAGTTCGAAAGCGCGTCTCCTGGCTTGACATTGTTCTTGGCGAACCAGCCTGCATTCATTTCAAGCGCATAGAAAATCGGACCGCCCGTATTGCAGTGATTATCCGTCGTCATTGGCTTCATCGTTTCGATATTCACAATCTTGCCGTTGCCATCGATAAACGCGACATCCAGAGGAATCTTCGTATCCTTCATCCACATGCACAGCTTCGTCACAGGAGCTGGATACGTGAAAATCATCCCGTTGTTTTCTTCCATTTTTTCAATACCCATCAACCCCTGGGCACGCTGTTCATCTGTCTCAGCAATCAACAGAGTCAGCTCCTTGCCACCCAGCTTCAGCTTCGTCAGCGACATCTGGGCTGGATTGACAGAAGCTGCAGCTGCCTTGGCTTCTGCCTTAGGAGCGGTTTTCGCAGCATTCTTGTCTGCACCACCAGCTGCAAACGCAGAACCGCAGCACAGCGCCAGCAGAGAAGCAATCAACAGTTTTTTCATATAAAGACTCCAACAAAAAATAAAGATGTAACCATGCTAACAAACTGTTGCGCCATAAATTGCAACAGTCTGTAAGAAATCAGTAATTCTCAGGATGAATGTACTGGATGACAGGCGAATGCTTGATCAGGTTGAACTGGCCATTCCTGAAATTGAACAGGAACGAGCCGGATCCATACCCCTCAAGACTGCCAGTCAGATACAGCAGCGTGCTGTCCTTACTGAAGGCAAAATCCCTTTCCGTGAGATGGTGATCCTTGTCCCCGACATAATATTCCGTCACGGATGCAGGAATATTGTCATAAATCTGACCATTCTTCACATCCACCATCGTCAGCCCAATACACCCCGTTCCGCAGCCAAAAATCGCAATCGCATAATGCCCCGCGAAATTCGGGCCGGCTTTCAAAGCCTCACGCAGACGCGTCCGCATACTGTGGCGCTTATTCGCGATATCCTTCGCAACCGGGCCGGTATAGACAGGCACCTGATATGCTGATTTGTTTACTGAAGGGAAACGGTCAACCAACTTGGGGGCATCCCCCGAATAACTATGTGGGGCAGCAGCCTTATAGTCAGCCGCACTGGCAGAACATCCAAACGCCAGCGCAATCAAAGAAACAGCAAGCAGTTTTTTCATCGGACACTCCTATCAGAAAGACATACACACATCATACAAAAACAGCATCACACTGTCATGATACTAGATACCCTCATAATCATGCGATTTCTCCCAGGCCGCCATACGGACAGAAGCATCCTCAAACGACCGCACAGTCGAAACCACATGCCTGGCCGTTGACGGCCTCACCTCAGCCTGGGCCTCAACAGCCTTCTGCTGAACTTCCCGGTCAGACTGGGTGAGGCCGGTTTCAACCCGGTTTTCCCGTAACGCCAGCACCTTTCCTGCCGGTGATGCTTCATGCTTATCACCAACCATGCCTGTTGGTTCTGGCGATTGCGGATAACGCACCTTCAGGTCAAACGGCAACCCCTGCTGCATGATCACCTGCTTGAAAAACATATTCACCGCAATCGAAGAAGAAATCCCCAGCTGCCTGAACACAGCTTCAGCCTGCTCCTTCACATCAGGATCAATACGGATATTCAAAGTCGTCGTTTTCGTCGCCATTTACCAGTTCCTATGAACAAAATCATCACAATGTCATCACAATGCTAACACATCATCTGTCAGAATAAAAAAGCTACCCACCGGCATAGCCGGTGGTTCTTCATATCGCCTGTAAGGCTCTGT
>CAVJQJ010000121.1:482-3723 GCA_963651715.1 Anaerovoracaceae bacterium | reverse complement strand
GCCCCGTCCAAAGCCACGAAGGTGGAACAGGGCGTGAAGCTCTTGGAAGAGATGCTGCGTGACGGAGCAAAAGCGTCCAACAAGGATATTCTTGCCAGGGCAAAGAGCCTTGGCATTTCCCGCCGGACACTCAACGATTCAAAAGCGAGACTCGGAGAACGGCTCAAATCCGAACTGTCTGCTGACGGAAGCTGTATCTACAGTCTCATCATGTGACCCCAGCTTGGCAGGCTTGGCAGACTTTCAGATACCCGGAAATGTCTGCCATCCTGCCAAGGGTACCCTTTTAACTCTACACAGGAGGATTCTGAATGACCGAAAACAAGACCATTACCGAAGAAGAAAAGCAGGATTGCCCCACCACGCAGGTGCGCATCGGCAAGACCACCTATATCGTCAAACTTCACTTCAACGAGGACGCCAAGGAGACGCTGGAGGACAAAATCAAGCGGCTGATTCAGGACGAGGTGCAGAAAATGTGAGTTTTTTCGGAAAAAGATGAAAAAGTCCTTGACAACTCGCAACAGGGAGTGCTAGACAGTATGGGCAGTCCAGTCGACAGCAAGGCCGGAAAGCTGGGCAAGACGCATCCGGCTCAGCATCCGACTGACAACTTCGTCCATATCCTCAGTCGGTGAAACCATTTCGCAGACACCACCGGTTTCTTCAGCCAAGCGTCTCAGCAGGTTTTCCCCTGGGGCAACGCCAACACCGATGACAAACAGCCGATGCTGTCCCTTACGGACGATGTCAATCAGCGTATCACTGTCCCAGACCGCCCTATCGGTGATCATAAGAATATCCGCAGTATATTTCTTGAATATTCCTTTCCCTAGTTTGATGACGGACTTCAGCGCATCATCCATATCAGTTCCGCCCATGTTGGCATCGATTTCATCCACCAGTGGCTGATAGTTCTGACGCATGAATTTGCGTGTACAGTAACAGGGATCCTTGATGGAATGCTCAACACCGGAACCGAAACGGGAAAGGGTGATGGCATCGTCTTCGTTCAGATTGTCAGCCAGTGATTTCAACGCATGTTTGGCCAGTTGGATGGAAGAGCCGGACATTGAGCCGGAACAGTCCACCAGAATCTTCATGGTTGTAGGTTTGACGGACAGGGCTTTATGCAGTGGGGTAAAGGTCAGGAAACCCGCCCACTGGTTTGCAGTGATGGAATCCTCCGCAAAAACACTGCCATTGACTGCCTGCAGTTTTTCGACGGTGACAATGATGTCTTTGTTGGCAAGGGCACGTTTCAGGTCAACCGTAATCCCGTCCAGCGTTTTTTCAATGCGGGCGGTATGCTGCGGGACATCCATCTCACCATAAGCCAGCAGACCTTTCATCACCAGATGGAAATCGACAGGATATTCCACCATGAAATTGGTGGAGACCTGCTGGTGGCGCCTTAAACGGCCTTGGGAACCATCAGAGCTGTAACGGTCAGCGATGACGGTTGGAATGACAATCCGGACATTGCCATTGTTCCAGGTCAGCGTGCTGACAGTCTCGACTTCAACAACAACCGTTTCACCGGCCTTGATATTGCCCAGATTGGCGGTACAGAGTCCATCATAGGAGTACTCCAGCATGATAGGGGTGTCGCCGGATTCGATGGCATCTTCATATTTTTCTTCAGCTGCTTTCTTTGCCATCGCCTGTGCGACCAAAGTCTTGCCGTTCATTTCAACAGCAAAGCGGGACACCGTTGCCTGCCAGCCAACAGGAAATGTATAAACAGCCTCAATATTGTCTTGGGTTTCATTCTTATAGGTCTGTCTGCATTTCAATGTCAGCACCAGGTCCTGTGCGACACCTTCCCAGGCAAGAGATTTGAGCGCAACCGCATGGCCCATGCGGTCAGTCATTCCTTTCCATATCTGCATAATCATTTCCTTTCGTTTTCAGTTGTTATCCTGCTCGGCTTTCAAAGTCTGCAAGGCGCCCACGGCACCACGGACAAATTCCCGTAGTGTCTGTGAATCCAGTCCGCTCTCTGCAGGATTGATCACCAGTTCAATCCCGGGAGCGAGAAAGATATGCGAACGTACCTCAACGGTGCCCGGTTCCAGAGACTGCCGTTCATGCTGCGGAACGTCATCGCCTCCAGACCGAATCTTTTCGAGGGACATGCCCTGCGCCGCCAGACGTTTGACCCGAAGCAGTCCTTCCAGATGCTTGGTCAGATAAAACGCTGTCCGCTTTTCACCTTCAGGTCGGTCAACCAGTCCCATCTGGATGTAATACCGGATGGTCCGTTTACTTAACCCCGTCAGGTTGCAGAGTTCATCCAATGTATAAGTACGTTCAGTCATAATCATTCCTTTCGGATTGTTATAACAGTTCAACTGTATAAAATAAGTGTTAAAAAGAAATGTGTGCTAAAAATGCAAAACTGCCAATTTTTACTGAGAAAATGGTAAAAAATGGAAATTTTTACAAGGAATTTTAAAATTTGTAAAAAATGATAGTGACAGCTTATGGTCGATAGATGCTATTTTATAACAGTGCACTGTCAATAAACAATGTTCATATGTCTGTAGAAAGGGATTCAGTGAAAGATTTTCTGACTGATCCACCAGATGGGCGGTGTCACAATGGCAAAAAGACAGAGGATTGGGAAGAACCAGCTCAAAGGCAGGTGACCGTAGAAATAGCCGCAGACAATTGGGCCTGAGGCAAGTGCAATATCCAGACCGATATAGAAAGTGCCAATAGCAATCCCCCGTTTTCCGGGATCAGCCAGCAGGGCGGCATTCGCCTGGGCGACTGAGAAAATCAGCCCATAACCGCCAGCCATACAGACCGCCCCAACCAACAGCAGGACATCGCCCTGCATAAACGTGAAAGCCATAAACCCGATGGCGGAAGAGAGAGAGGATGCCAGAAGAAACTTGTAAAACGGTACGGTATCAAACCGGCTTTTCAGTACGAGGCGGAACAGGAACTGCATGCAGGCATAGAACGGGAAAAACAGGCCAATCGTGACGGGCAGGGCCAGGATTTCGGTGTATCGGACAATGAAAGTCTGAAGCCCCATATTGGGAATACCGAAAAGAATCATCACAATTGCAATGGGAATCACACGTTTGGCAACCAGCTCAAAGTGCTGTTTCGGTTTACGTGACGGTTGAGAATCTGTATCGGAGTCAGGCGCTGAACTCTGTCCAGCATGTTTGATGAATGGCAGGAGTACCATGGCTGCGACAGCAAAACCCATCGCAAAGGCAAAGGC
>CAVJQJ010000121.1:0-472 GCA_963651715.1 Anaerovoracaceae bacterium | reverse complement strand
GGCGGTACGGTAGCCGAAATACTGGTACGTTGTAATGCCGATGGCAGGACCAATCACCATCGCCACAGAAATCGACATGCCGTAAAGCCCCATGCCTGAACCCATCTTGTCGGGAGGAAGCATCTCTGCCAGCCACGTCGTCAACGTCATCGATGAAAAGGCAAATCCAATCCCGGCAAGAATACGGGAAACTGCAATCATGGTGGTATTGGGCGCAAACGCGTAACCTGCTGAAGCAATCAGAACCAGCAGCGAACTGCAGATGGCGAGACGTAATTTCGGAAAGCGGTCGGTCATGTTGCCGACAATGGGACGGCAGACAAGCGAAACCGCATTGGTCAGTCCACCGATAACCCCCATCATCAGACTGGAAGCCCCAAGACTTTCTGCAAACCCCGCAATAATCGGCAGAACAATCACGGAACTGCTGATAAAACAGAAACTCGCCACAATCAGCAGCATGATGTCACGT
>CAVJQJ010000120.1:794-2079 GCA_963651715.1 Anaerovoracaceae bacterium | reverse complement strand
AGAGCCTTACAGGCGATATGAAGAACCACCGGCTATGCCGGTGGGTAGCTTTTCTTTTCCATTCTTCCTTGGGAGACGCTACAATCGAGGATGCATCCCGTAAGGCTTGTCGTCACGGGCTATCGTATGCTGACAGAAGGCAGACAGGAAAACAGATGTTTGATTGGATCAAATCCATGTTGATGAAACGGAAATCAATCGAGAATACAGAATTCCGCAGAAAACCTGCTGGAAAAAACCGGAAAATCAGACTGTCACCGGTGACATTGTCTGAGTATACTGGGCTGCGTTACCTGCATTTTGGAACGCCTTGGGTGCAGGGGGGTATGCGTATCAGCCGTCCGAACCAGCTTGTCCTCTCATACAGCCATAAAATGGTCGCATGGATGCTTTTCAGGCAGAAACCTGAACAGATTGCCCATCTTGGTCTGGGGTCTGCCTCATTGACAAAATTCTGCTATCACCATTTCCCGGAAAGTGAGACACACGTTGCCGAGATTAATCCCGATGTAATCAACATCTGCCATAGCATGTTCGAGCTGCCACCTGATGATGAACGTCTGCATGTACATCAGATGAATGCACTGGACTTCGTCAAGGATGAGCAGTACACAGCAAAGTTCGATATCATGCATGTTGACCTCTATGATGCGGATGCCAGGGGGCCTGTGCTCGATACACCAGAGTTCTATGCAGATTGTAGCAGATGCCTGAAAGATGACGGCATTATGGCGGTCAATCTGTTTGGTGATGTGCCAAGTTACGGCAAGAATATCAAGGCCATCAAGCAGACTTTCATGGAGGTGATGGCATTGTCCCCTGTGCCGGAGGGCAATATCATTGTGCTGGCGTTCAAGAAGCGTCCATTCATCGATATCGATGTCTGCGATGCAGAAGCGGACCGTATCAAGGCTGCAACAAACCTGCCGACACGCGGATGGATTAAAGACCTTAAAAAGATCATAAAATTACAGAAAGCATAATCAATCTATCGACATTTTCTGCTAACTTTACACTTTTGCTGTTGATACATATTGAAAAAGCGGCTCATAGAGCCGCTTTTCTGTTCCTCTCTGCTAAGACCCTGACAATAATCAGAAGCAGTGTTCCTGTGCTGGGAACGAGCCGTCCTTGACCGCACTGATATAGGCCTTGATGGCTGCTTCAATGGATGGCTGACCTTCCATGAAGTTGCGGACAAAACGGGCCTTTCTGCCAGGGTAGACATTCAGCATATCGTGGAGCACCAACACCTGTCCGGAACAGTCTGGCCCCGCTCCGATAC
>CAVJQJ010000120.1:0-728 GCA_963651715.1 Anaerovoracaceae bacterium | reverse complement strand
AGGACCATCATGGAAGCACCTGCATCTGCGACTGCCTGTGCATCCGTCATCACCTGATGGGCGCCATCATCGGATTTGCCCTGGACACGGTAGCCACCAAACTTGTTGACAGACTGAGGCGTCAGGCCAACATGACCGCAGACGGGGATACTGCGTTCCACCAGATAGCGGATGGTGTCTGCAATCAGGACGCCACCTTCCATCTTGACCATATGGGCGCCCGCCTTGATCAGCTTGACTGCATTCACGTAGGCGGTTTCCTTATCTGGATAGGTGCCGAAAGGCATATCGGTCACAATCAGTGCCGTCTTGTTGCCACGTGCCACGCAGGCGGTATGGTAAGCACAGTCATCGATGGAAACAGGCAGGGTGGAATCATGTCCCTGGCAGACCATGCCCAGAGAATCACCGATCAGCAGTGTCTCGACACCGCACTGGTCCAGCAGTGATGCGAAACTTGCATCGTAGCAGGTGAGCATGGTGATCTTCTCATTGCCCTGATACATCTTGGCAATGGTGTTTGTGGTGACAGATTTACGTTCCTGCAGATAGGTAGCCATAAAAAACCTCAAAGATAAAAGGTGATAATACAGGACGGATAATGCCCTGTTTTTCAGATGATGTCACGCTGTGGAATCAATTATGACCGAAAAATGAAGTAGACCGCGCCGACGAGGCAGAGTGCTGCCCAGATATAGTCTGTCTTGAATGGCTGGTCCATATACAGC
>CAVJQJ010000119.1:0-4071 GCA_963651715.1 Anaerovoracaceae bacterium | reverse complement strand
GGGGCGAATTTACGCATTCTCGCCATGCTCTTGTAACCCATGTGGGAGAGTGGTGAGAGGATGAGTTTGATCAGGATGGTCAGGATGACAATGGTCCAACCCCAGTTGCCGACTTCGTCGTAGATGCGGTTCATGACCCAGAAGATCGGTTTCGCAACGACGGTGAGGAAGCCATAGTCCTTGACGAGGTCGAGGCCAGGTGCCGCCTGTTCAAGGAGTTTGGTGTTCTGTGGGCCCATGTACAGGTGGGAGTCGTTGGAGACGGTTGCCTGTGGGGCGATATCCATGTTGATCTGGGTACCGACTGCGTAGAGGTCTTCACCTACCTTGGAGGTGTAGTTTTCACGTGCGGTGCCCTGTGCAGGGATGAACGCGGAAACGAAGTAGTGCTGAACCATTGCAACCCAGCCGTCTTCAGACTGTTTGACGAATTTGTCGCTGGAGCCTTCTTCGGTGATGTTGTCGAATTTCAGCTTCTGGAATTTTTCTTCCGTGGAGTAGACTGCTGGGCCAGTAAAGGTGCTGACGAAGCGGGACTGTCCTTCTGGGCGGCTGCTGTCACGCAGGAGCTGCAGGTAGAGTTTGGTGTTAATTGGTTCTCCACCGAGGTTGGTGACCTGCTGGTTGACGTCTACAACGTAGCTGCCACGTTTGAAGGTGAAGGTCTTGACCAGTCTGACGCCGTTCTGGGTCGCATCCATGACGACTTTGACTTCATTCTGGCCGTCAGCCATGGTGAAGTTGCCTGGGTGGATGTTGAAGTGGGTGGCATGGTTAGGATATTTGCCACCGGTCAGACCTGTCTGTGCAAGATAGACTTTTGGTGGATTGTTTTCAAACAGCACCATGTCGTTCTTGTCGTCGTTGTCGCGGTACTGGAGGAGTTCCAGGTTCTGGAAGACACCACCATTGGCATTGATGGCCAGCTGGAAGACATCGGTCTTGACGGTGACGACGTCAGCGGCTTTCTGTGCTGCGGTCTGTTTTTCAGCTTCTGCGGCTTTTGCCTTGGCTTTTTCCTGTTCAGCAGCTGCCACTTTCTGGGTGGATTCTACAGGCAAGCCAGCTGGTCCTGCTGTCTTGGCTTCTTCTTTCTTTTCATCAGAATTGCGATAACTGAAGATGAGGGAAGGTTTGCCGTTATAAACCTGCCAGTTATCCCAGAGCATAAACAACGATATGATCAACACAAGGATCAACATCGTGCGTTTTTTAACGTCCATAATCTATCTGGTAATTATTTGTTTCAACTGCTGTTTTTCTTAAACCATTTTCCACAGCGGCATATGGATCCCTTTTTTGGAACGGGATCGTATCCACCTGGATGGAAGGGATGGCACTTGAGCAAACGTATCAATATCAGGAAAACGCCTTTTATGCAACCGTGGATGGTTATCGCCTGAATGGCGTAGGCGGAACATGTTGGATAAAAACGGCAGTTGGGTCCTAGTAAAGGACTGATGCACAGCTGGTACCCTCTTATCAGCAGGATAAGAGTGCTTTTCAGCGGCGACTTCAGGAAGCGTGCGATTCGGCTTTCTTTTTCTGGACTTTCTGACATTGTTTTATCAACTGGGTCAGTTCCTGATAGAGATGCTTTTTCAATGGCGTGCCTGTTGCAGGCTGCTGGCGGGTGGTGAGTGATGATGACAGACGGATGATGCAGTCCCACGGTGGCAGCTGATGCTGACGGAACACTTCACGGCATAGCCGTTTGACTGTGTTTCTGGTTACTGCCCTGTGTGCAAACCGTTTGGCGGCAACAATCCCTAGCCGGGCCTGCCCAAGCTGGTTGTCTCTGGCGTATATGACGAAGTGCTTTGTCCGCGCACAAGGGCGCATACGAAAAACGGATGAAAATTCATCCGTTTTACGCAGCCGTCGATCGGAAGTGAATTTTCCGTTCACGCAACCAGCTTTTTTGGTGCTGTGTATTAGACAGCCAGGCGTTTACGACCTCTTGCACGACGTGCATTCAGAACTGCACGACCGTTTTTGGTAGCCATACGGACACGGAAACCGTGGGTGCGTTTACGACGCACAACTGAAGGTTGATAAGTACGTTTCATGATGATCTCGCTAATCAGCAATTATAAATTCGGGATACGGTACTTCCGGTCGGATCAGCCTTTATGCTGTCTGCGGCGGCCTGTTTCCAAACAAAGCACCACCTTATGCGTAAGGAACCAACGATTAGACCGTATATCAAGTTGTATGTCAATACTTAACTGCTTTTATTTATATAATTCCCTCAAAAATCCACATAACCTGTGGATAACTATGTGTGTTTTAAGGTAAAATGTAGCCTTTTGATGAGATGAAATCTGATTGCATTTCCTCGATTTCAATCGCGTCTCTTTCTGTCTTTTGGGGCCTGTCGATGGGACTTCCTGTTGCACGCCCTGGGTGCTGTCTTTTTTGTGAATCATGGAAGCTTTCTGGCAAAACTGTTTATCCCAACTTGAGAATGAGGTGCCTCCTCAGCAATACGAAGCATGGCTCAAGCCACTGACGCTGGTGGGTTATGAGAACGGTGTCCTGTGCATCGCCGCACCTAACCGTTTCAAGGTTGACTGGGTGAAGAAGGAGTTTGCCAGCCGTATTGCGGAACTTGCAACCAAGCTGATTGGCGAACCGGTGGTTGTCCGTGTCGAACAGGCCAAGAAAAAGCCAGCGGCTGCACCAGGTGCGAAGCCTGCCGGCCTTAATCTCCAGCCTAAACGCAAAGGTCCTGAACCTGCCCATGATGATGCTCCATCTGATGACGAACCTGACACGCCGATCAACAAGGAGAACCGCGAAAAATCGCGTATTGATCCCAATATGACGTTTGACAGTTTCGTGACCGGTAAGGCGAACCAGCTGGCACGTGCGGCGGCTGTTCAGGTTGCCAACAATCCTGGGATTTCTTATAACCCGCTGTATTTGTTTGGCGGTGTGGGGCTTGGCAAAACCCATCTGATCCATGCAATCGGCAATCAGGTGCTTCAGGATAATCCTTCTGCAAAGATTCTGTATATCCACGCTGAGCAGTACGTCAGAGACGTAGTGGGCGCTTACCAACGTAAGAGTTTTGATGACTTCAAGCGGTATTACCATTCGCTGGATATGCTGCTGATTGACGATGTCCAGTTCTTTGCGGGCAAGAGCCGTACGCAGGAAGAGTTCTTTTATGCATTTGAGGCGCTGATTGCCGCCCGCAAGCAGATCATCATCACGAGTGATACTTATCCACAGCAGATTTCCGGGATGGAAGAGCGGCTGACTTCGCGTTTTGCATCCGGTCTGACGGTGGCGATTGATCCACCTGAACTGGAGATGCGTGTGGCGATTCTGCTGAAGAAGGCTGCCCAGTCCGGCGTCATGCTGAGCAATGATGTGGCTTTCTTTATCGCGAATCTGCGTCAGTCAAATGTGCGTGAGCTTGAAGGTGCGCTGAATACGGTGGTCGCTCATGCGAAGTTCATGAATCAGGAAATCACGGTGGATCTGGCAAGGGATGTCCTGCGTGACAAGGGTGGTCTCCATCCTGTGATGGTTGAGACGATCCAGAAGGCTGTTGCTGATTATTACCGTATCAAGGTGGCGGATATGTATTCAAAACGCCGCCCTGCGAATATTGCGCGTCCCCGACAGATCGCGATGTATCTGTCGAAGGAGCTGACCCAGAAGAGTTTGCCTGAAATCGGCGAGCTGTTTGGTGGCCGTGATCATACGACTGTGCTGCATGCTGTGCGCAAGATCGCTCAGGAGAGAGCAAAGAATGCTGAGCTCAACCATGAGCTTCATGTGTTGGAGCAGACTGTAAAACGTTGATTTTTAAATTATTCTAATTTAACTGATATTAAGGGAACCTATTATGCAATTGGTTAAAACGGGCCGTGATGATATTCTCCGACCTCTGCAGACAGTCAGCGGCATTGTGGAACGCCGTCAGACGCTGCCGATTCTTGCCAACATTCTGGTACGCAAACAGGGCAATGATATTTCTTTCCTGTCTACGGATACTGAAATCCAGATTATCACGCATGCGCCTATCGGCTCTGATGGTGAGGATGTTTCAACCACTGT
>CAVJQJ010000118.1:0-4937 GCA_963651715.1 Anaerovoracaceae bacterium | reverse complement strand
CAATAAACGTGCCCATTTCCATTCCTCCTATGCCATCAGACCACTGTATGTGGCCCCTCAGTCTTGCCCACATACCCCTTGCGGAAAAGCATATAGACTGCGAAAATCACCAATGCGCAGGCAACCACTGTCCAGAGTCCAAAGACACCCGCTGTCATCCACATGCCGAGCTGGTAGAAACACAGCGCAACACACCATGCGAAACCACACTGATAACCAATCGCCATGAAAAACCATTTCCAGCTGTTCATTTCCCGCCGGATTGCCCCCATGGCCGCAAAGCAGGGAGCGCACAGCAGGTTGAACACCAGCAGCGACCAGGCGGACAGCATTGAATAATCGCCTGCCAGCAGTGCCCACATTTCATCACCTGCCTCCTCGACTTCATTGAAGCCATAGAGCACACCGAAAGTCCCGACCAGATTCTCTTTCGCAATCAGCCCCGTCAGTGTCGCAACCGAAGCCTTCCAGTCACCGAAGCCCAACGGCGCAAATATCCAGCAGAACGTTGAGCCCAGTACCGCCAAAATGCTGTCCTCCATTGCCTCTACCGCACCAAAATGACCATCCGTCCAGCCATAAGTAGACAGGAACCAGAGCAGGATGGTCGACAGCAGGATAATCGTGCCCGCCTTCTGGACAAAACTGAAACCCCGTTCCCAGACCGTCCGCGCCAATGCCCCCACGCGAGGCAGACGGTAAGGTGGCAGCTCCATCACAAACGGTGCCAGCGCTCCGGCAAAGAAACGGGTCTTTCTCAGGGCAATGCCCGACACAATCACCGAGACAACACCTGTGAAATACGCTGCCGGCGCAACCCACCAGGCATCTGCAAATACCGCACCCGCAAACATGGCAATGACCGGCAGTTTCGCGCTGCAAGGCATAAACGTCACCGTCATGATGGTCATCCGACGGTCCGCCTCATTCTCAATCGTCCGCGACGCCATCACCCCAGGCACACCGCATCCCGTACTGATCAGCAATGGGATGAACGACTTACCCGGCACCCCAAACCGATGGAACACCTGATCCAAGATGAACGCCACACGCGCCATATAACCACACGACTCGAGAATCCCCAACATCAGGAAGAGCAGCACAATCTGCGGCACAAAACCAAGCACCGCGCCAACGCCGCCAACAATACCATTCAGAATCAGATCAGACAGCCACGGCTCTACATCAGCAGATTCCAGCCATCCGCCAACTGCCTCAGGCACCATCTTCCCGAAGAAGACATCGTTCGTCCAATCGGTGATGAAAGCCCCGATGGAATGCATCGCCACATAATAAATGGCGGTAATCGCCACAATGAAAATCGGCAATGCCAGAAAACGGTTCGTGACAATCCGGTCAATCTGGTCTGAAATGGAATCCTCTTTGGGGGCTGTATGTAGACTCGCTTTGACAATTGTCCCCACCCACTCGTAGCGCTCACGGGACATAATGCTGCTGCTGTCGTCAGCCAGCTCTTCCTCGCATTCCTCGATATCTTTCTCGATATGCGCAAGCTACTCCTCAGTCAGGCCCAGCTTATCCGCAATCTTCCGGTCACGCTCAAACAGACGGATCGCGTACCAATGCTGGATATTCTCCGGCTGGTCATGCAGGACTGCCTCCTCGATATGCGCCAGCGCATGCTCCAGGGAACCGCTGTAATGATGCGGGGAAAATTTCGTCTGACGACTGGCAGCGTAAAGTGTCTTGGCAATCGCCTCCTCGACACCCGTTTCCTCCAGCGCAGAAATCGCCACAACAGGACAACGCAGCCGCTCGGACAATGTCTCGGTATCCAATGCATCACCGTTCTTCTGCAACAGGTCCAGCATATTGACAGCCACTACGATCGGCATCCCCAGCTCAATCAGCTGTGTCGTCAGATACAGGTTACGCTCAAGATTCGTCCCATCAACGATATTCAGGATGACATCCGGCTTTTCCTCAAGCAGATACGTGCGGGCAACAATTTCCTCTGGCGAATAAGGCGACAGGGAATAGACACCTGGCAGATCGGTCACAATCACATCCGTGTGTCCTTTCAGGCGCCCTTCTTTCTTCTCAACCGTCACCCCAGGCCAGTTCCCAACTGACTGACGGAGGCCTGTCAACGCATTGAACAGGGTGGTCTTGCCGCAGTTTGGATTGCCTGCGAGCGCAATACGGATAGCCACAGCTGTTATTCCTTTGTCACCAGAATATTGGTCGTCACATCCCTGCCAAGCGCCACGCGCGAGTCCTTGACCTTGACGATCAGACCGCCATTCATATCATTCACGACCGTAATCACAGCTCCAATCGAAAAACCAAGATTCTCCAGGAACCGCTTGGTCTCGTCCCTGCCTGTAATCCGGCCGATCCTCAACGGACTACCTTTTTCAGCTAGCATCAGGGGCAACATACATCTTTCTCCAAATCAATCCAAAACCATTACCATGGATGATAATGCAAACAAGAACGGTTCTCAATAACAATTCTGAAAATTGCAAGCATCTGAACCATGTTGGATAATGCACCCCATGAATCCGCTACTCGAAAACCTCAATCCTGAACAGCTGCAGACTGTCACCCTCCCTGCCCAATCTGCGCTTATCCTGGCAGGTGCCGGCTCTGGTAAAACCCGGGTCCTCACCACCCGTATCGCATGGCTGCTCCAGACCAGGCAATCCTCCACGCACGGCATCATGGCAGTCACCTTCACCAACAAAGCCGCCAAAGAAATGACCGCACGCCTTGGCAGCATGATTCCCATCAGCACACGGGGCATGTGGGTCGGGACTTTCCATGGCCTCTGCAACCGCCTGCTCCGCCTGCATTTCCGTGAAGCGGCACTGCCACAGGCATTCAACATCCTCGACTCACAGGACCAGCTCTCGACCATCAAACGTCTGCTGAAAGCCGCCAATGTCGATGATGAACGCTATCCACCACGCAACCTGATGAACTACATCAATGGGCAGAAGGAACGGGGCTATCGAGCCGGTGACATCACCGCACATGACGACTATGAACATTGTATGGCGGAACTCTATCAGCTCTACGAAGACCAATGCCAGCGTGAAGGCGTCGTGGACTTTGCAGAACTCCTGCTGCGCAGCTGCGAACTGCTCGAACGGAATCAACCGCTCCGGGAACACTACCGCAGCCGTTTCCAGCACATCCTGGTCGACGAATTCCAGGACACCAACGACCTCCAGTACCGTTGGCTCAAACTGCTCGCGGGTCAGGACACCGCCATCTTTGCAGTCGGAGACGATGACCAGAGCATCTATGCTTTCCGTGGCGCGAATGTCGAAAACATGCACACATTCCAGCGGGAATTCCGTGTGGGCAATCTGATCCGGCTGGAGCAGAACTACCGTTCACAGGGCAACATCCTTGCCGCCGCCAATACCCTCATCGCCAACAACGCGCATCGTATGGGCAAGAACCTGCGCACCGATGCCGGCAATGGCGAACCGGTCCGCGTCTGTGACCTGCCATCCGACATGAGTGAGGTCCAGTGGATTATCGAGGAAATCCGCCATCTGGTCAGAGAAGATATCCCGCGGAAAGAAATCGCCATCCTCTACCGTTCCAATGCCCAGTCCCGAGTCATTGAACATGGATTCTTCAGCGCAGGCATTCCTTACAAGGTCTATGGTGGGCTCCGTTTCTTCGAACGTGCGGAAATCAAGCATGCCATCGCCTACCTGCAGCTCATCGGCAACCCAGACAACGATGCCGCCTTCATGCGGGTGGTCAACTTCCCTGCCCGTGGCATCGGCGCCAGAACGGTGGAACAGCTTCAGCAGACCGCACAGGACAACCACTGCTCGCTCTATGCCGCCATCCCGCTCATGGGCGGCAGAGCCAAGAGCCTGCTTGGCGCCTTTGCACATATCATTGAAAGCAGCCGGGCAGAAGTCGTCCACATAAACCTGCCCGACCTCATCGCTGCGGTCATCAAACGCAGTGGACTCGAACAGCATTACCGGAAAGAAAAAGAAGGGGCAGACCGGCTTGAAAACCTTGAACAGCTCGTCTCAGCAGCCTCCCTCTTCCTATCCGAAGAAGGCTTTGATCAATCGCAGCCTGCCCTCACAGCGGTTGCGATGCCCGGCGGTGAGCAATCAAGAGACCTCCTCATGGGGTCACAGGATGTCTTCGATGCTGATGCAGACCTGCCACTCAACATGTCGCCGCTTTCCGCTTTCCTGACCCATGCCTCTCTGGAAGCAGGAGACAGCCAGGCGGAAGAAGGCGAGGATGCCATCCAGATGATGACCGTCCATGCCGCCAAGGGACTTGAATTCGATGCCGTGTTCATCACTGGACTGGAAGAAGGTCTCTTCCCGCATGAAAACAGCGCCACCGAACTCGATGGTCTCGAAGAAGAACGGCGTCTCATGTATGTCGCCATCACCCGGGCAAGAAAACGGCTTTATCTGAGCAGTGCCCAGACTCGCATGCTGCATGGCCATATGCGCTACAACATCGCATCCCGCTTCATCGATGAACTGCCGGAAGAGAACCTTAAACGCCTCTCTCCGAAAAAACAGGTCAGCATCGACACCGCTGAATGGGGCACCTCTTCCTACGGCAACAGCTATGGTGGCGGGTATAGCAGTAGTTATGAAAACCGCTATGGCAACAGCCGCTTTGGGGAACAGCCAAAGACCAAGCAGTACGCGCCGAAATCATTCCATCAGCAGAGTGAATGGCAGATCGGTGAAACCGTCTACCATCCGAAATTCGGGGAAGGTGTCATCATCAATCTGGAAGCCCAAGGTGGCCATCAGCGGGCAAACATCAACTTTGGCAGAGCTGGCACCAAACTGCTCGATCTTTCCATCGCCAAACTGGAACATCGATAAAAAAACGTACTCTGTTCCCACTTATGAAAAGCTACCCACCGGCATAGCCGGTGGTTCTTCATATCGCCTGTAAGGCTCTGT
>CAVJQJ010000117.1:0-2991 GCA_963651715.1 Anaerovoracaceae bacterium | reverse complement strand
CTTTGTCTGCCCAGCGTTTTTTCTGACGTTCAATGGCGGAACCTGCTTTCTTGAGAGAAGCATTGTTTTTCTTGATCTCGGCAATGGAAGCGGAGAATGCAAACTTGTTCTGTTCAACCAAGACGCCGACATCCACAGTGGCATTCTTATCTTTGACAGATTGGCTGATTTCTTGGGTGGCAAGTTTGGTCAGTTCCCATGCCTGTCGGTCCAATATCTTTCTGAGGACACCATCGAATGGTCTGACGGCATCGGCAGGTAGTCTGGAGCATTGTGCAGTAGCCCCTTGTCCATGGCCCATACGCCAAGCGTTTTCTTTGTGTGCGGCGATAGTAGTTGATGTGAAACCGGCACGTTCAGTTTCAATCAATGTGTAGAGCTGGGCTAGGGAGTAGGGATTGGATACCCGTCTGACAGCAACGTCAGAAAACTTCAGAGCATTTGCAAAGAAATTGCAAAGTTGATCAACCCGTGATGCGACCAGCAGAAGATCCTTTTCTTCAGCCAGTGGTTTTCTGCCGACTTCTTTGTTCCGCAAGGCACGTTGATAAGCAATGTTGAATTCACCGCCCATTCCCTTTCGGGTGTTTTCAATGGCCATACACATTGAACGGACACTGCTTCTGCCCGTTACTTTCCGGTTCCAGCATTGTTCAATGAACTGTTGGCCGAAAAAGTCACTCTCACCGAAGACATTGCCGACAAGCATGT
Source organism: Anaerovoracaceae bacterium (assembly GCA_963651715.1). GTDB lineage: Bacteria > Pseudomonadota > Gammaproteobacteria > Burkholderiales > Burkholderiaceae_D > Oxalobacter. The sequence continues at coordinate 2,280 of CAVJQJ010000117.1, read as the reverse complement.
TCAGCACTTTGCTCTTCATTGGAGGATGGATGTCTGCGCGTTCTAGAAGGGTGTTTTCTCCTGCAATCCAGAGCCCAGATTTAGCATTGGCAGTTTCTTCATAGTAATCCGATGCAAATGACAGGAACTGCTCGATATGCTGTTTGCCTAAGACTCTTTCCAGTTCAGCTTTTGCCTTTGTCGTGGTGTTGACTTTTACGCCTCGGCTGATTGCTCGAAGGGCGAATACGTCACGTTCCCTAGTTCGGTCAAGAACACGCTGGAGGATGTAGCTGGCGTGGTAGTAATGGATATCCAGAGGGTTCCCACCAAGGGCTGTGATGCGTGATTTACGATCTGTATAGGCCAGGATTTCATCGAGGTCATCTTCCAGTTCTGGATCATTGGAAAGGAAATGACTTGCCCAAGCCTGCCATTTCTGACCGTAACGGGAGTTCAATGTCTGAGGGCTTAACCATAACGTCTGATCAACTGGCGGACGGCGGTTATTTTGATCCTCGTATGGGGGGATTGTTCTGACTGGATCAATGGTACAGAGAGTATCAATGACATCGGTTGCCTGACTGAGCTCTTCAATCAATGCCTTGTGCTGGGCAGACTGTTCCTTGGATGGATGGAAATATTTGAAGGCACGGACAAGGGTCTTCTGAAGTTTCTGTGGTTCCCAGCGGTCACCCTTCATCATTTCAGGGGCATTGAAATACCATCGTTGAGCACGGAGCTGAAGATTGGAGATATTGCCGATGAGTTTCCACAGTCTATCAAGACCGCCAAATGTTTCGGCAACCTTGACCAGTCGGGAATCATGGCTCATGTCATCACGGATTTCTTCCAGATATCTGGTTCGGTGCCGGTGTCCCATCTTCTGCTGCATGACAAGGTTGTTGGCATCGTCTTTCAGCGTTTTTAGACCTTTGGCATAGTCATTTGCCTGAGCATTGTATTCGGCGAAATCACTCTTGATATATGCCCTGAATTCCTTGTCAGATGGCGCATTCGTAGAGAATTCACTGATGGCAGATAGATCCTGTGACAGGTCTTCCCATTGATCTGCCAGCGACATGCCTTCGCTGAAATATTTGCTCAAGGGTTCATTGTTAGCAAATACGGTTGCATCCAATGGTTCAAGAACAGTCAGATCGACTTCCGACTCGGTCCAAGAATAACCCCTACGCTTGAGAAGACCGCTGAGGGATTCAGTCATCTTCTTCCGTTCAATGCTGGAAAGGGTGATTCCTTTGGCATTCATCACTTCCGATGTAATCAGCAGGAGTAGCCGACGGGCAAGGTTGAAACGCTTCTTCCCTCTGAGACGATGCCGTACTGCAGTTCTGGTTTTTGTCGAATACTGTAGACCGCCTTCCTCAACAGGTGTCGTTACCAAGGTGGCTGCTTTGCAGTTCTGGCTTGTAGGAAGTTCTTCAGCAGGATGGGTGACCATGAAAATCCCGGTGTTTTTTGCACCGAGGTCAATCGATAGGGAAAATTTGTAGTTCGGCGTGCTCATGGAAATCGGACCTTTCAGGACAGACTATGGATTACATGAGTTTAATCCATTCAGAGATGTTGGTCGATAAGATATTGATATAAGTAATTTATCTTTTGCTGTAGTCGTGACATCAAACTGTAGCTATTGATATATCAACCAAATAACAGGTGAAAAACAATGGCATTTGTAAAAGGAGTATCTGGAAATCCTGCTGGACGGCCCAAGCGTACAAGAAAAGAGCTTGATTTGATTCAGGCATGCCGTAAGAAGGCTCCTGAAGCACTGGAGAAGCTGTTGGAACTGATGGACAGTGACAACGACAGTATTGCTATCAAAGCGTGTATCAGCATTCTGGATCGAGGATATGGCCGGCCTAGAGAACAGGCTGACGAGGTATCAACCATACTGAGAAACTTACCGAAATTTTTCAGGGGCGATAAATGACATCTGCTTGGAATGAAGACCGCTGTTATACGAGCCTGTAACGATATCTCTGAAATGTCCACAGACATCGTTACAGGCTCGCATCAGCAGGGCGGGGAGTTTCACTTGCTCAGATAAATCAATAAGGGCAATACCAGTTCTGACCTTGATTCCAACGGGATTCCCAATGTTTCAGGAAGCGGGAAGCATTGGCATCATCGTTCCAGATAACGATGACATTTTCGCTGTTGCTGTTGGCGGCAGCCTTGGTGTAGTTGAAACTGCCAATCTGGACATGCTGACCATCAACGACAATATATTTGTCATGATGGATTTTGTAGCTGGAAACAGTGCGGAGTGGAATACCG
>CAVJQJ010000116.1:0-3788 GCA_963651715.1 Anaerovoracaceae bacterium | reverse complement strand
CCGCGAAGGTGGCCGTACCGTTGGTGCAGGTGTTGTTTCCAAGATCAACGAATAATCATGTATGATGCGCTGTCTCGCAGGAATGCGGGACAGTGGAATCTGGATTTATCGGCTTAAAGAGTAGGGGAGTAGCTCAACTGGCAGAGCGACGGTCTCCAAAACCGTAGGTCGGGGGTTCGATCCCCTCCTCCCCTGCCATTCTCTCTTTAGCATATAACTGAGGTTCAAAGTTATGGCAACCCAATCTGCTCAGGCACAAGAAGGCGCTGGAGATAAAGTCAAGATCATCTTGGCTGTCATCGCTGTCTTGGCTGGTATCGTAGGATTCTATTTTCTTGCTGGCAAACCAACTTATATCCGTATGGGTGCGTTGGCTGCTGGCATTGTTATTGGTGCAATCCTCGTTTTCCTTTCTCCTGCTGGCGCAAATTTCATCGATTTTGCCCGTGACTCTGTCCGGGAGTTCAAGAAGGTTGTCTGGCCGGAACGTAAAGACGCGCTGCGTATGACGGCGATTGTTTTCGGTTTTGTCCTGATTATGGCGATTTTCCTCTGGGGTTGTGATAAGGTTCTGGATTTCCTGCTCTATAACATCGTACTTGGCTGGAAAAAATAAAAATGAGCGATAAGAGCCAAGAGAAAGTTGCTGAGAATACCAGCGCTGATAAGCGCTGGTATGTTGTTCATGTTTATTCTGGTATGGAAAAAAGCGTAAGCCGTGCGCTGCGTGAACGTATCGACAGAATGGGCATGGCAGACCAGTTCGGCCAGATTCTTGTGCCAACCGAAGAGGTTGTTGAAGTCAAGAATGGCCGGAAAGCCGTTTCTGAACGTCGTTTCTTCCCAGGCTATGTTCTGGTTGAAATGGAAATGACCGATGATACCTGGCATCTGGTCAAGGATACCAACAAGGTGACCGGTTTCGTGGGTGGTAAATCCAATAAGCCAACGCCTATTCCTAAGTATGAAATGGATAAGCTGCTGCATCAGATGCAGGATGGCGCAGAAAATCCACGTCCTAAGATTTCTTATGAGATCAATGAAACCGTCCGTATCAAGGAAGGACCATTCACAGATTTCAATGGCGTTGTTGAGGAAGTCAACTACGAAAAATCCAAACTGCGTGTGCTGGTTACGATTTTCGGGCGGTCTACACCAGTTGAACTTGAATTCGGTCAGGTCGAAAAAGTTTAATCAAGCGTCTGTCCAGTTCGCTCAATAACTGGCAAGAGGAGCCGACAGGTGGCTGTCGGCGTTACAACTCATTAAGGAAAATTAAAAATGGCAAAGAAAATCGCCGGCTATATCAAGCTGCAGGTGCCAGCTGGTAAGGCCAATCCATCCCCTCCTATCGGGCCAGCTCTTGGTCAGCGTGGTCTGAACATCATGGAATTCTGCAAGGCATTCAATGCAAAGACCCAGAAGATGGAAGCAGGTATGCCTATCCCTGTCATCATCACTGCATATGCTGATAAGTCTTTCACCTTTGAAATGAAGACTCCTCCTGCAACTTATCTGATCAAGAAAGCTGCGGGTGTTCAGAAGGGTGCAACTGCTGTTGGTAAGGAAGTTGTCGGCAACCTGACCCGCGCGCAAGCAGAAGAAATCGCAACAATGAAGAAACCAGACCTGACCGCTGCTGATATGGATGCGGCTGTCCGTACCATCGCTGGTTCTGCAAGATCTATGGGCATCACCGTGGAAGGGGTTAAATAATGGCTAAAGTTTCTAAACGAGTCAAAGCCTTCCAGGAAAAGGTTGACCGCTCCAAGAATTATCCACTGTCTGATGCACTGGCACTCCTGAAAGAATGTGCAACTGCAAAATTCAACGAATCCGTTGACGTTGCTGTTCAGCTGGGTGTTGATCCACGTAAATCCGATCAGGTTGTCCGTGGTGCTGTTGTCCTGCCAGCAGGCAGCGGTAAGACTGTCCGCGTTGCTGTTTTTGCGCAGGGTGACAAGGTTGAAGCTGCAAAGGCAGCTGGTGCTGATATCGTCGGTCTGGAAGATCTGGTTGCTCAGATCAAGGGTGGCGATCTGAATTTCGACGTTGTTATCGCTTCTCCAGACTGCATGCGTTTCGTCGGTCAGCTGGGTCAAATCCTGGGGCCACGTGGCCTGATGCCAAACCCTAAGGTTGGTACTGTTACCCCTGATGTCGCAACCGCTGTCAAGAATGCGAAAGCCGGTCAGGTCCAGTATCGAACCGACAAGGCAGGTATCATCCATGCAACCATTGGCCGTCGTGACTTCTCTGATGAAGATCTGAAGGCAAATCTGGCTGCAGTGCTGAATGCCCTGAACAGACAGAAACCTGCAAGCGCAAAAGGTACCTATATCCGCCGTATCTCCCTGTCCACTACAATGGGTGCAGGTGTACGTGTCGATCAGTCCACTATCGGCGCTTGATATTGAATTCTCCCCGTATGGGGAAACAAAGACTTTGGGCTGCATGGTTTCAACGCCATGCAGACAGTCAAAGACCGCTGGGCATAGTCCGCTATGTTAAAAATGAAACCCAGCGTAGATGGTGAGCCCAAAAGGTTTTACATTCCTGGATGTTCCCAGGAATTCGTAAACTCCTGATGTTGGTCACCGTGTTGAACCGATATCTGATTCAGCAATGATGAAGATATCTTTATTGGAGGTTGACCGTGAGTCTCAATCTGAACGACAAAAAGGCTGTAGTTGCAGAAGTCAGTGCCCAGATCGCTGAAGCACAGACTGTCGTACTGGCCGAATATCGTGGTATCCAGGTTGGTGATATGACGCGTCTGCGTGCTGCTGCACGTGAAAACGGCGTTTACCTGCGTGTTCTGAAGAACACGCTGGCTCGCCGTGCTGTAGAAGGAACACCTTTCGCAGAACTCGCTTCTGACATGAAAGGTCCGTTGGTTTACTCTATCTCCAAGGATGCTGTTGCTGCTGCGAAGGTCATTCAGGAATTCGCAAAAGGCAATGACAAACTGGTTATCAAGAGTGGCTGCTATGATGGCAAGATGCTGGATGTTGCCGGCGTCTCCGCTCTGGCAAGCATTCCAAGCCGCGATGTTCTCATTTCTCAGCTGTTGGGCGTTATGTTGGCACCTGTTTCTGGCTTTGCACGTGCAATGGCTGCACTGGCAAAACAGAAAGAAGAAGCCGCTGCCTGATCAGGTGGTTGTACAGTTTTCAATACCATATTGAATTAGAAAAATTATTTAGGAGTTTTACATGGCAATTAGCAAAGAAGACATCCTTGAAGCCGTTGGCGCGATGTCCGTTATGGAACTGAATGACCTGGTCAAGGCATTCGAAGAAAAATTTGGTGTTTCTGCAGCAGCAATGGCTGCTCCAGCAGCAGGTGGCGCAGCAGGTGGTGCTGCAGCTGCTGAAGAAAAAACCGAATTCACCGTTGTTCTGGCTGAAATCGGCGACAAGAAGATCAACGTTATTAAAGCAGTTCGTGAAATCACCGGTCTGGGTCTGGCTCAGGCTAAAGGTCTGGTTGAATCCGCACCTAAGCCAATCAAAGAAGACGTATCCAAAGACGAAGCAGAAGAACTCAAGAAGAAACTTGAAGCTGCCGGCGCTAAGGTCGAACTCAAATAATCCTGACTTCTGTCAAGATAAAGCAGTATCAGAGTCACAGCTGGTTTGCCTGAACGGGCAAACCGGTTTTGGCTCATTTTTCGCTGTTGAAACAGTTTGTTTTTTTTGATAAACCGGACCTGTGAAAATTGACTTTTGTGCTGTGATTATACAGAGCATAAAACTGAATTTTCCATCCTTCAGCCTCTCATGGAG
>CAVJQJ010000115.1:0-2112 GCA_963651715.1 Anaerovoracaceae bacterium | reverse complement strand
TCCCCGGTACGGTGATGGTGAGCATGACGGATACGGTAGATGACCGGATCACGCATATTCATATTAGGGGAAGCCATGTCAATCTTCGCACGAAGGACATGGGAACCATCTGGAAACTCGCCATCTTTCATCCGATGGAACAGATCCAGCGATTCAGCTGCAGGGCGGTCACGGTATGGAGAATTGACCCCAGGCTGATTGAAAGAACCACGGTTCTTCGCCATATCTTCAGGAGACTGGCTGTCAACATAGGCATGACCGGCCTCAATCAGACTGCACGCCATTTCATAGAGCCTGTCGAAATAGTCACTGGCGAAATGCAGATGCGCTGTACCAGCCTGTTCCCACGAGAAACCCAGCCAATTGACACTGTCCTTGATGGTATCAACGAATTCCTGATCCTCTTTGGTTGGGTTGGTATCGTCAAAACGCAGATGGCAACGGCCATTGTAATCCTTCGCCAGACCGAAATTCAGGCAGATGGACTTCGCATGACCGATATGCAGATAACCATTAGGTTCAGGTGGGAAGCGGGTGATCACCTGTGGCAGACCTGGGCGTTGGTAAGTCCCCTTTTCATTATCGGATTCAATGATTGCCCGCAGGAAATTGGATGGCGGGGTTGCTGCTGTACTGTTTTTATTATCTGCACTCATAAGATGAAAACCTGGTCTAAAAAGAGAGTTGCCGTCATTTTACGCAACAATGGAAAAGGAATAAACACCGGGGCGATGCCAACGCCACATTCCGGCTCAGCATCGCCATGGAGATTCTGACAGGAATAGAATCAGCCGGCTTTTTTCTTGCTGCCGATCTTGCTTTCCTGACCGGACAGCAGATTGGCGATATTCTTGCGGTGACGGCTGATCAGCAATGCGCTGATGATGCAGATTGCATAGAAAAACACGTCAACACGGAACATGAAGCCATAGTAGACAGGCGCCAGCAACGCTGAAACCAGTGCCGACAGGGAAGAATAACGGGTCAGGAACGCCACAACAATCCAGGTCAGCAGGATGAAAAGCCCCAGCATCGGACTGATGCCCAGCAGGACACCCAGCGCTGTCGCAACCCCTTTCCCTCCCTGGAATTTCGCGAAGACCGGAAAAAGATGGCCAAGGAACACTGCCAGCGCCACACCGGCAAGACCAAGATTGCCGACACCGAAAGAACCTGCCAGCCAGGATGCCAGGAAGAAAGCCTGCCAGCCTTTCGCTGCATCACCCAGCAAGGTCAGCAGGGCCGCCAGCTTATTCCCTGTGCGCAGCACATTGGTTGCCCCAGGATTGCCCGAACCATAAGTACGGGGATCATCCAGCCCAAAAATTTTACTGGTCACGAGGGCAAAGGAGACTGAGCCCATCAGATACGCAGCAATAATGAACAATGCTGTATACATAACTTCCTTCAGAACCAGGCAGGAGTGCCACGGCATCTTGGCAAAAACTGGGACACCCCGCTCTCAGGAACAGGACGTCTACATTTCATCATCAAAAAACTGCATTATGCCCTATTCAGTATGACTTCTACCATCCCATGCGGCAGATTATCTGCTGTTAAAACGCCAATCCTTGCCTGAAGTCAAAAATATCATCGGAGAATCAGGTGACATGTCCTGCTCACCGTTCTGGCGGTTCCATCGTCCCACGGGGATGATGCTGTGCATGCAGCACCTTGAGACGCTGTCTGGCGATATGGGTATAGATCTGGGTCGTCGTGATATCGGAATGCCCAAGCAGCAGCTGGACCGCACGCAGGTCTGCGCCATGGTTGAGCAGATGGGTCGCAAAGGCATGACGCAGGGTATGCGGAGACAGTGGATCCGTGATACCCGCCTTGAGTGCATATTTCTTGATCAGCGTCCAGAACATCTGCCGGGTCATCAATGTTCCCCTGGCAGTGACAAACAGATAATCCGACTGTTTTCCCGACAGGATCACTGGACGACTCTCCTGCATGTAACGGGTAATCAGGTCATCCGCCTGCGCGCCAAACAGCACAAGCCGCATCTTGCTGCCCTTGCCCATAATCCTGACCACGCCTTCCGTCAGGCTGATTTCACTCAGTTTCAAGGCCGTCAGTTCAGAGACACGCAGACCACTGGCATACATC
>CAVJQJ010000114.1:0-17585 GCA_963651715.1 Anaerovoracaceae bacterium | reverse complement strand
ACAGAGCCTTACAGGCGATATGAAGAACCACCGGCTATGCCGGTGGGTAGCTTTGTGGGATTTTGTCCAGATAGCTGATCCGCCTGAAGTCATCAGGCTGAATCAGACCATCAGTGTCAGGACATTAGGCTTTGGGCTGCTCGATACAGCAAGGGAAGGATTCCTTGGTAAAGGCAATTTCCTGGGAGACAGCACTGTAGAAGCTGTAGCCACCAGAGAAGTTGTAGCAGTCATAGCCGTTCTGTTCGAGAATCCGGCAGGCGATATAACTGCGGGTACCGCCTCGGCACATCACATAGACAGGTCTGTCCGCAGGAATCTCAGCCATTCTGTCATGGACATCATCCAGTGGAATGTTCACAAAGCCATCGGCATGGCCGGCTTCATATTCTGCAGGTGTTCTGACATCCACCAGGAAGACGCTGCCATCTGTTGGCAGGTTAGGGACCTCATCGTAGTGGAACTGTTTCACCAGCCCGTTGAAAAGGTTTTCCAGCACGAACCCAGCCATATTCACAGGGTCTTTCGCGGAGGCATAAGGGGGAGCATAAGCCAGATCAAGTTCAGCCAGTTCAGGACCTGTCATTCCGCAGTGGATAGCGGTCGCCAGGACATCGATACGCTTGTCCACGGTGTCATAACCGGTAATCTGGGCACCCAGCACTTTCTGGGTTTTCTTGCTGCAGATGACCTTGACCACCAGATTCTGTGCATCAGGATAATAGGTCGCGTGGCTGGATACCGGCAGGACGACTTTCTCAATCTCGATACCAGCGGCTTTGGCGGTCTTTTCATTGATCCCGGTGCTGGCAATTGTCAGGTCGAAGAGTTTCAGCACAGAAGAGCCCTGAGAGCCTGGGAAGCGGTCGCCTTTACCGCAGATATTGTTCGCGGCAATACGTCCCTGTTTGTTCGCAGGACCCGCCAGCGAAATCAGGGCATCTTCGCCGGTCACATAATGTTTCACCTGAACCGCATCACCGACGGCATAGATGTCAGGTGCAGAAGTCTGCATCAGGTCATTGACCACAATACTGTCGCGGATGCCAAGTTTCAGTCCGGCATCTTTCGCCAGTTTTGTGTCAGGTGTCACACCGATAGCCAGGATGACAATATCGGAAACCAGTGGACTTTCACCGGCCAGCAGCGTCTTGATCTGATCGCCATCGGATTCAAAGCCCATGACCGTGCTGTTGAATTTCAGGTTGACTGAGCGGCTGCGCATCTTCGCATGCACAAAAGTCGCCATATCTGGATCCAACGGTGTCAGCAGCTGGCTGTCTTTCTGGACAATCGTCACATTCGCACCGAGATCGCGCAGGTTTTCTGCCATTTCAATCCCGACGAAACCACCGCCGGCAATGACGACAGACTTCGTGGATTTTTCTTCGATGTACTGACGGAGTCTTAGTGTGTCCTCGACTGTGCGGACGGTGAACACATTGTCCAGATCGGTACCAGCCATGGCGGGAACCGTTGGTTTTGCCCCGGTAGCGATCACCAGCCTGTCGTAGCTTTCTGTGAAAGATGTGTTGGTGCTCAGGTCTTTCACTGTCACTGTCTTATTCGCTGTATCGATGGATGTGACTTCATGACGGGTTTTCACCTGGATACGGAAACGGCTCCAGAAACTTTCAGGCGTCTGCAGTGTCAGCGCCTTCCGGTCGGTGATCACTCCGCCGATATAGTAGGGCAGGCCACAGTTTGCGTAAGAGATATATCCTGAACGCTCAAAAATAAGAATCTGTGCTTTTTCATCCAATCTGCGGATTCGTGCGGCGCAGGACGCACCGCCAGCAACACCGCCAATAATAACGACCTTCATTTTTCCTCCTTGGTCTCTGGAATATTTTGTAAATCCCTAAAAATATTAGGGATTTTTGAGAATCAGTATATCACTGAGTTGTGTTTCTGATGGGAGTGCTGCAGAAAATTTGAGCCAGGAGCCTGTGATTTTTTGCGTTGAGTGAAGTTTTTCAGGAACAAATACTGAAATATCGGTTTATAGTCTGATATAGTTTACAGGTAACCAACTTACTACAGGAGATAGCCGTGAAAAAGTTCCTCTGTGCCGTCATGGCGGCAATGGTCTTCTGCATCGGTGCATCCGCACCAGCTTCTGCTGCAGATACCATTAAGAAAGAAAAAGTCATCCTCAGTGCTGACATGGTTGACCTCTTCGGTGATGGCGTTGCGATGCTGATGCTCGCGAAAAGCTCTAAGGTCGATCTGCTCGGCGTCGGTATCGTCATTGGTAACACCTGGGTTGAAACCGGTACCGCCAGTGCCATCCGCCAGCTTGAAGGCATCACGTACTGACATTCCTGTCCTGATGGGCGTCAACACGGTGACACGCAAAGGCCGTATCAACATGATTCAGGAAAAAAAGACCAAATTCGGCCGTGGTCCAGATGCCCATGATGGTGCGGCAGGCTATCCAGAACCTGCATCCTGGAAAGACGCATACCGCAAGGCATATGGTGCTGAACCAACCATTGAGCCAAGCAAGGAAAGCGCCGTTGACTTCATCATCCGTCAGGTCAAGGCGAACCCACACGAAGTCACCATTGTTGCCATCGGTACCTATAACAACATCGCGGCAGCTGTGAAGAAAGCGCCGGAAATCGTGCCGCTCATCAAACGTGTCCTCTACATGGGCGGTGCATTCTTCTGGAACGGCAACGTCACCCCTCAGGCTGAATTCAACATCTGGTTTGATCCAGAAGCCGCCCAGACAGCATGGCATACGCCATTCAAGGAACAGGTCATCTTCCCGTTGGACGTCTGCGAAAAGATCAAGTTCACCAAGAAAACCTATGATGAACTCGCAGCCCGCCTGAAAGATCCACACTTCAAGAAAATGTTCGCAAACCACTGGACCCAGCCTAAATTCAAGGCAGATCCTAAGTGGAATACCTACGTCTGGGATATCCTCTGCGCGGCATACGTCATCGACCCATCCATCATCGAAACTGAAGAAACGCTGCCGGTTGATGTCAATACTGTCTACAGCCCTAACTACGGTTCTACCCTGGCATACCGCGGTATCCCACCAACTGGTACCCAGAAAGCCCGCATCGTCTTCAAGGTCAATGAACAGAAAGTCTGGAAACAGGTCAGCGATCTCTTCGACACCATGTAATCAGATTGTCTGAAAAGCCACAATAGAATGCCTTCAATACGCTCTGTATTGGGGGGCATTGTTTTATCTGCAGATGCTCGAAAATGATGGGTAATCAACGTGTTATTGCACGCCATGCGATACTGCTATTTGCTGTTCTAGGTAGCGGGAATTTCCTGTTTATTTGATTTTGGATTTTTTCGATAAACTGGTGATTTGAAAGGGTAAATTGTGCTTTTGATGTGCTAAAATTATAAATTAGAGAGGAATATCCGAAGTTGTCGGGAGGAATGAAAATGAACCACGTTTATAAAGTTGTTTATAACCACACAACCCATACCCAGACGGTTGTCAGTGAACTGGCAAAAAGCAGTACGAAAAAAAGCGTACGTTCGGCAGTTAAAAATGCACTCTGGAAAGCTTTCGCGGGCGGTATTCTGGTGACATTGGGCTCAGCAGCCCAAGCGGGAACGCCTCAGAATATTGAAAATGACATGATTGTCCCCGATGGGCGGACAAACACCTCGATGTCGAAAGGCAGTGGTGTTTGGAATATCAAAACCACCACCGTCAAAGGCAAAAACGCATTCAACAGCTTCAGTTACTTTGACGTCAATTCTGGCAAGACCGTCAATCTCCATATTCCAAGTGGCGCCGCCAACCTTCTCAATCTCGTCAAGAACAACAAGAACTCGGTCATCGACGGTATTCTCAATGCCATCAAGGAAAGCGATGGCAAGGTTGGTGGCAATGTCTTTATCCTGAATCCTAAGGGTATCGTTGTCGGTAAAGATGCCCGGATCAATATGGATTCCCTGGTTTTGGCATCACCAACGCAGGAATTCCTAGATGCCTTGATGGATTCCACCGGCAATATCAGTGATGCCCATACTGCAGCGGTTCTGGCGGGCGATATGCCGCTGTCAACGGATGGCCTGATTTCAGTTAAAGGCAAAATCAATAGCCTGAAGAAATTCGCCGCGTTGGGAAACCGCGTGGAAGCTGGTGAAAGCGGAGCAGATGTCAAGCTGACAGTTGCTACAGGTGATATCGTCAATCTGACTGATGACGGCAACAATATCTTCAGTAATAAGGACATTGTCATTTCTGCCAGGGAGGACATCAATATCACCGGGCAGAAGGTTGAGATTGGTGAAAAGGCAGAATTGACCGCCGGTTTTCAATCGAAGGCCTATGCCTCTATGAATACAGCAGCGGAGACAGACAAAGCCTCGATCAAGATTAAAACTGAGGATAACGATCTTGAAGTCGGCGGCAATGCAGAAATCAAAATCGGTTCAAATACCGATATGACCGCACGCGACAATATCGCGCTGACGTCGGAGTCCATCGGCGGGACACAGTGGGTGTCGGTCATCAATTCCAAAATCGATATCGGAGACAATGTCACCGCATCTGCAGGCAAGGATCTGACCATTTCATCAACAGCGGATAATTCACGTTATTCCTCGGTTGTCAGATCTGTTCTGAATTATGATGATGGTGAAGTCCAGTCCTATATCGATACCGGGGTATCTTTCCTGACCAAGCAGGCGTTTTTAACATTGATTCCTGGCGGGTTTGATTTTTCCGGATCGAATGTCCAGAGCAATGTCACTATCGGGAACGCAGGCAGTTTTACAGCAGGGGGCAAAAATACCATTCAATCCATTGACAAGGTGTATGACGTTGTCAAATCAAACTATAAATATGCTTCAGTTGGCGTAGCGGTCCAGTTGGCAGATTCACAGATCAATATCGGCAGTTCCACCATTAAAGGCAATACGGTCAATGTTGCTGCCGATATGACGGCAAATCTGTCCGAATCTGTCGCTGCTGGAGCATCGATGGCAGAGACTGGCACGAAAGCTGCGAATGCCATTGGAATTGCCTATGAAAAGGTCACCAATAAGGTTTCTCTGGCTGAGGGATCTCTGATTGAGTCCACCAAAGCCGCTCAGACGACAGGCAATGCGACCGATGATGTCACTGTCCGTGCCAATATGGACAAGACCTTTCTGGCTTCAACGGAAGCAAAGATTGGACGCGATGGCGCAGAATCGGTTTCGATTCAGATTGGCCTGTCCAATGCGGAAAACACAGTCGACCTTCAGGGCAATATCAAGAGTCAGGGCAACATCAAGATCAATGCGGATATGAACATTGCCCAGGATACTGTACAGGCAAGTTCAAGTGACAACGTTGGTACCTTTGTTGGGATTAACGACAAGATTGGCAAGATTCGCGGGCTTAAAAAACTCAGCCCATATTTAGACAGTGCGATCAATAAGCTGGGCGGTGATACTTCTTTGAATGGCAAGGTCAATTTTGAAGTGACACCGGCTGTTGCTGTCAGCAAGATAGAAAACAGCACAGGTGTCACAGTCAACGGTATCGTGACAGGAAGTGGCATCACAATCAATGCAGACCTGACCAACAATCTTTATACCGGGGTGATAGCGGCGATCACTTCGGAAAAAGACAGGACTCAGACTGACAAAGGGATTGCGGCAGCCATTGCTTATGGAGCCAATACCGATAAGGCCAATATTACCATTGGTGATAACACATCCAATCGTGCTGTCCTGACAGCAACGGGTGGTGATATCACCATACATTCTGGTGTGAATCTCACCAAACCGATTGCAGACGAGCTGGAGAAAATCTTCGGTGGCAAGCAGTGGGAAAAGAATGATTCCTGGTTCAACATGATTAAGGATGACTTGTTGAATGGTGTTTTGGGGCCGATTGTCGGTTTTGCTGATTCCAATGCTTTCTTCCTGTCCTCTCAGGCAAAAGCCGATGCGGTCACGTTGAATGAGTCCGGGGATAAAAGCGGTGATCTGGGCATTGGTGGAACAATCGCTGTCAATGATATTCAGGTCGAGTCAAAAGTGACAGTGCTTGATAGTACCGCCATCAACGCCAGTCAGCACGACGTCAAAGCTGACGCAGAGGGCAGACTTTTAGGGTTTGACTATCTGGGAGCCTCCTCAGAATCAAAAAATGCGGTGGGTGCCGGTATCATGTACAACACCTATGACAGCGATGTCCGGGCAACCATCGGCAAGGCAACCATCAGCAACGTGAAAAAACTCACAGTCAATGCTGATGATGCCAATCTGATTATCGGTGCAGCGTATGGATCTGCCAGCGGGACAACTGCGGCCAATGCCTTCTCGGGATCTTTTGTCAAACAAAAAGTCAAATCGACGGTTTATGCCAATATCAGCAATGCGGCAACAATCACCGCAGATGCGACAGAGATCACCGCCAAGGATACTTCTCGGATTATCACCGCATCCGGTAATTTTGCCGGCAGTTCAGCCAAGGCTTTCGGTGTTGGATATGGCTGGAATGTGATTGACAGCGATGTCCAGGCGTTTGTCGGTGGATCCACTGCCGCGAATGGGGCGCTGAGTCTGGGGGATGTTAAGATCCAGGCGGAAAACAAAGGGCTGATAGTCTCTGTCGGTATTGCTGGATCAAAGACCAGTGACACACCATCTGCTCCGCCTGATCCACCTGCTCCAGATCCTGAAGCAGGCATTGAATTACAGGACCTTGCAGGTGATGGTGCTGATGGCGAAAATATCCTGAATTTAGATGAAGTCGTGGAGGGTGACGGTGGTGCTGGAGCGGGTGGTGCCAATCTAGACAAAACATCGTTCGGCTTGAATATCTCAGGAGAAGTCGCTTATAACGCTGTTGATACGACGACCAAGGCCTATATTGAAGGCAGTGGGGCATCGACAGACAGTCTGAATCTTAAATCACTGGATATGGATGCCATTGAAGATGTCGCCGATATCAGTGTCGTTGGGGCTGGAACTTTCAGCAGTTCATCGTCTTCATCGGGAACCAATGTTGCGGTTGCAGGTGGTGCGGCTGCCAATATGATTGATTCCACGATTGAATCGTATATCAAAAACATCAGGATTACTGCGTCTGATGCGACGAAGAAACTGGATATTGATACGGATTTTGAGGATTCCGTATATGCGATTGCTGCCAGTGCTTCTGCAAGTTCCCAACCAGATGAGAGTTCCACGGTCAATCTCGCAGGTGCTGTTGCCGTCAATCAGATCAAGACCAACAACAACGCCTATATTGAAAATGCCGGGATCAATGATGATGCTGGCGATCAGGATACCTTGGCAGATGAACTCAAGGTCAAGGCAAAATCTGATCCATTTATCCTATCGGTTGCTGGCAATGCCACTGTCACAACAGGCAGTTCCGGCGGGGCATCGGTTGCGGTTGATATTATCAAAACAGATACTTACGCCTATCAGAAAAACAGCCATACCAAAGTAAAAGGGGATACCACCTTTGAAACATACAGCCGAGACAAAATCAAGGATATTGCCGCGGGAATTGGTCTTGCCCGAGGAAACGTCCAGGTTGAGGGCTCGGTTGCGGTCAACCGCATCCGGAACATGACAGGGACCTATATTGAAGGCGGGACACTGCTTTCACGGTCTGGCAATATCAATATCAATTCCTACGGTACTACGGACATCAAACAGTACGGTGGTGAAGCACAGTTGGCAACGGGAAAATCTTCAGTCGGATTAGGCGTTTCGGTCGATGTGAATGTCATCGACAACGATATCAATGCCTATATCAAGAATGCAACCGTAACTGCGAGTGATGCATCAAAGGATGTCAATGTCTATGCGGACCTGGACAGCACCGTCAAATCCTATCTGGTAAGCGCAGGAGGGGCATTGGGCGCTGCAACCATCGGAGTCAATGTCGCCGTCAATGATGTGGACAGCGATGTGAAGTCCTATCTGGAAGGCAGCAGTACCGTCATCAATGGCAATCTGGATATGGATGCCAAGAACAAGAACCGTGGCGGTGTCTATGGCGGGATATTGGAAATCGGCAAACAGGGAGGGGTTGGCATTTATGTCAGTACCTATTCCGAAGATTTCCATACGAATGCGACCGTAACCGATGCGACCTTGAATAACGGTCTGGTGGATTTGAATGCCGATACCGACAATCTTTTCGGGGCAATTATCGTCACCGCTGGTGGGGGGGCGAACGTTGCCGGTGCTGGCAATGTCGGCGTCTTCAATGTCGGCGGGACCAAAAGCAATGGTGATCCTTCCAGTGTCACGCTCGCGTCTATTGATAAAACCACCATCAATACAACCAAAGATGTCAAGGTTAATGCCCACGACAAGACAGTGATCGGGGAATCCAGCGGCGGAGATACCGTTGCACTAGGTGGCGGGGCACTGGGTGAGACGGGTGGGGCATTGGCGGCGAGTGTCGGTGTCTCAACAATCAAGAATACGACGACCGCCCAGGTGATCCGAAGTGATGTGACGGCGAAGAATCTGGATGTGACATCCCATGCTAAACATGAGATCAATACCTATATCGTGACTGTTGGTGTCGCACAGTATTTTGCAGCGGCAGCCAGTGTTGATGTCAACCGGATCACCAGCAATACCTATGCTTATATCGGGCAGGGTGCTGAAACGACTGGCAAAAAATCCACGATTGATCTTGCTGGCAATCTTAATTTAAGTGCGGATACGGATGACATAGTCCGTGCAACCAACTGGACTGGGGAACTCAATTATTATTATGGTGCAGCGCTGGGGGCGGGTGTCAGTGTCTTGAAGACAAACGGTAATACCTGGGCAAAAATCAACGGCAATACGGATATCACCGCTGCAGGAACCGTGGACGTTACAGCAGATGTCGACCGGACCATCAAGCATCTCGCAGTCGGGATTTCAGGCGGCTTTATTTCCGCACACGGCTCTGTCGGGGTAATTTCTGTCGGCAGTGCGCAGTTGGAAAAGGAAATCACCGATGACCTGGAGGGCGCACAGCAGGACAGCAGCAGTGTTCTTCAGAAGGCGAAAGTCGATATCAAGGCGCTTGCAACAGACCAGACACCGGATGGTACAGCGGCTGAAATCGACAGCAACGTGTCCATCAAGAGTACAGGGACAGGCGATGCCAAAGCAGTCTCTGTGACGGCAAATGATACAACCGGTCTTGATACAACAATCGGTTATGTTGGCGGTGGCGCAGGTGCAGTGGGGGCTTCTGTCAATGTCGTGGATATTGATACGAACACAACCGCACTTTACAAGGCAAAGGCACTGGAAACCGGCAAGCTGACGGTCAGTGCGAACAATAAGGTTGAAGAAGATGGCGAAGGACTCCGCACATTCAGTGGTTCTGGTGGTATCGCTGCGGTCAACGGCAACCACGGTCAGATCAATTCCACAAATGAGGTGCGTGCACAGATTGACGGGACCATCAACAAAGCCGATACCGTCAAGGTCAAGGCGCTTTCAGACTATAACGTCAAGAATAAAGTCTATGGGGCTGCGCTCGGTGGCATTGGAGTATCGGGTGTTCGAAACAAGAATATCAAGGATGGTCTGATCGATGCTTCGATTACCGGTCAGATCGGTGTCGGGTTGGGGGCTGACAATATCGCAGGTACCACTGATGATGACCATATCGGAACGATTGACATTCAGGCAGTGGATCAGGCCATTGTTGATTCTTATTCGTTGTCAGCCGGTGGTGGTGTCGGGGCTGGTTTCGGTGCGGATTCAACCTCCACTTTGGAGGATGTCTTACGGTCTGAGGCAGGGACTGGCACTTCGAGCAATATCAAAGCCGATACATTGAATGTTCAGACACAATCCACGCAGAAACTCAATGCTGATGTGGATGCCGTCTCTGCAGGTGGTGTTGCTGTCGGTGTCAGTTTGACCGACGTCAACAATACCATCAGCAATACAGCGGTCTTGGGAGGCAATATCACCGCAGGCAATATCACGGCAAATGCCCATCAGGACAAAGCAGAAAATGTCTCCATGTCCTATGCGGTTGCCGGTGCGGTTGTCGGTGCAGGCGGGGCTCAGGCTAAATCGAATACAAAGGGAACGATCCAGACGCTTGTCAATGATGGTGCCGATATCCGCATTACCGGCAATGGGACGCTTGATCTGTTGAGTGATGGCGATACCAATACCTTTGCCCGTGCTGACGGCAGGAACGGTGGTGTGGCTGCAGGTGGCGGTACCCATCCAATCATCAATACCGATGTCACCCGTCTGGTCAAGACCGGTCAGGCACAGATCAATGCAGCAGAGGGAACCGTTAAAGCCAAGGCGGCTGGGACTGACAGCGTCTGGGGCATCAGCCGCTTAGGGTCCGGTGGGGCAGTTGCCGCTTCGGCAGCCAAAGTCTATTCCTCTGAAAAATCCACGACGAAAGTGGTTCTGAACAACACCGTCTTGACGGCGAAGACACTGGATATCGATGCTCAGCACAATACCCGTCAACGCTCATTTGTCTATACGGGGTCAGGATCGCTTGTCGGGGGGGTTGGTAACTATATTGAAAATGTGACCGATGATACGGTCAAAGCGGAAATCACTGGATCGACAATCACGGCATTCGATACTGATATCGATGCGGATGCAACGTTTAAGAATGAATTCAAGGAAGCGGATGTCGATGCTTTCTCCATCTTGATTGACAAGTACAAAAATGATGTCAAGGACAGATGGGTTGATAAAACCTATGCCCTCGATTCCGACAGTGGCGGTGCTGTGGATGTCAACCGAAATGGTCTGGAATGGCGGGCTTATTTCGATACCGGAGTGGATATTACCGATTCCCATATCAAGCCAATGGGGTTGGAATTCGGTCAGGGATCTTTCGATGTACGGACAACCAACAATATCAATCTGGATGAACGCATGATTGCCGCAAATGGCGGCGCCGTTGCCGTCATGCTGGCAACCAATCAGATTGATCTGAAGAAAGCCCAGACAGCCATCAATATCAGCAAGTCTGATGTATTTACCTATGGGGATGCGGTTCTGAAAGCCTCTTCTGATATCACTCTGAATGCCCAGACAGATGCGACATCCGGAGGTGTTGGCGCAGGTGTCGATGCGGATACCTATCTGCGGGCTCAGGGGGATGGAGACATCAAGAACCTGATCAATTTTTCGGATGGTTCGACACTGACTGCCAATACCTTAAAGGCAACGGCAGCCAATAATACGTTGAATATCCATGCACTGACCCAGACATGGAACAAGGGGGGGGTTACCGGCAATAATTCCAACGTCCCGGTTGTTGCCTATAACCTGACTGACCGCATCAACATCAACACAGGATCAAACATCACCACATTCGGGACAGCCGATTTCGGTGTGGGTGAAGGTGCTATTGATACGAGCGGTCGGCTCTGGTCAGAACGTTCCAATGCGTGGGACTGGATCAAGGGACTCTTTTCCGGTGACTTTACAACAGTCACCACCAAGAATTCCACGGTATCCAGAACCGCCGATACGCAGATTTATATTGACGGGCATGTGACCGCCGGTCTGGGTAATGGCCGGATCATCACGGTCAATGGCGATGGTTCTGTCTCCTATAACAAAGTCGGCATTGAAAACAGTCAGCCGAAAGTCTTTACCGTCACTGAAACAAGGAATGCGGATGGGACTTATCTGAAAGTCACCAAGAGTGGCGATACGGTCATATCCACCGAAACCATTGCCGCCAATGAAGCGTATGTGAAGGATGAGCAGTTTGACCTTTACCAGTACTATGCTGACCAGATCAAGAAATATCAGGATGCGATAGCTGCAATCGGTGACATGGATCCAACCGGTGTCTTGAAAGCTAAATACGAAGCGCTGATCGGTGAATTCAAACGTGATGGCGTCAAGGCTGGCGTGATGGATGAAAACGGCAATAAAGTCGGTACGGGTATGACAGCAGTGGCTTCACTGCCGGATATCAATCTGAGTCCTGTCGGTGTCATCCTCCGTTCAGATACGATCAAAAATGGCAGCAATGCGAAAATCACCATCAACAGCGATGCAAGTATTTCCGTTGCCAACAATTCCGCGGAAACACTGCGTATCAATAATCTGACCATCAGATCGGAATCTGACTTGACCGCACCGTTGACCGTTATCGGAAAAGGGCAATATAGCGGTGTGCTCGATGTCCATGCCTCAGGAAACAATTACGGCATTACGGTTGACAACAACCAGAATGGACTTTCTCTGCCGACACAGATTCAGGTCAACGGGACTGTTGAATCCCTGAAGGGATCCATCAAGATCACCAATCGGACCGGTGGGGATATCCGGATCAGTGATGATGGTTCTGTAACCGGTGATTCCGTGGCCATCAACGCTGGGACCGGGAATGTTGAGATCGATAAGAAGAGCGGTACTTCCCAGCAGCAATATGCGCCGATTTATTCCTTGACCAAGGCCGGCTCAGCAACACCTGCGGTGGTATCCGGTACCAATGTCACCATCAAAGGCTGGGCATTGAACATCAACGGCACCATCAATGCCGGCATCAGCAGCTATAACCTGACACTGCCTGAAACGCTCATGCTGTTGACTGCTGACGGACAGGAAACGACGGTTGACGCTGTCGGGGACGAAGGCCGTTATGCGGTCAAACTGACCGACAGTGATAATGTCAATGCCTGGTATAACGCAGCGACCAAGCAGATTGAAGTCGATGATGTGATGGTCAAGGGCGGTTATCTTGAACTGGAAGGCGGCATCATCAATACCGGTGAGGGCGGGGTGTTGAATGTGATGGATGGCTATGCCTCCATCAACATCACAAACAATTCTGGTAAGGATGTTGTTTTAAATACCTTGGATATTGGCGCTGGTGTTGATGGCGTCCTGAAAATCACCGATTATGCGTTGAAAGCAAAAGAGCAGTCCTTGTGGAAAGAACTTTTCTATTCAAACTGGACGTATGTGGATGATGCCGATAAGACGGTCAGTGTCTTTTCAAGAAACAACGGTGTTATTACCCAAACGGTTACCGTCAACGGCGGTTCGCCAGTGACCGCGACAATCAATGCAAGCAGTACGACATATACACCCGCGGATGTCTGGGTTTTCAAGAACAATGACGGCACATATAAGTTTGATAAATACGATCTGATTGACAGAATCTCGGGAAAACATGTCGAAACCAATCATCCGATTGCCATTAATTTCGAGGGAAATGAGTCCTACGGCACGGTGAATGTCACCAGCAATACAACGGCAGGAACGGGAAATATCTATCTGACCAACAACGTTGGCGGGGAAGGTGATGTCAGAGTCACCATCAATGCCAAGGACAATATTGTTTCTGGCAATGGCGAAAACACCAATAAAGGGACGGTTCACGGTTCTGCCATCAATCTGACCAGTGGCTCAGGCAAGATTGACACGCAGGTCAATATGGCCGCGGCTGAAGGATTGACCTATCTGAAGGCAACATCAGGTTCTGATATTGCCATCACGGCAACCGCAGGGGACCTCTTTATTGATGCAGTCAATGCCAATAGTGGCCAGAATGCTGTGACATTAAGTTCCGATGGCGGGATTTACGGACAGGCGGTACTTGCTAAAACGGTTACAGGAACCGACATCAGTCAGGTCTCAGGCAGTAACGGTGATCTCGTCTATCAGAACAAGAAACTATATCTCAGAAAAGAGAATGCCTGGACTGAAATCGACAATGATGCCACTGCCGTGGCTGATGGCTATTGGGGTATGACATCTGACGGGAAAGGGCTCTATCTGAAAACGGATGGTAATAATCAGACCGTCAGCCCATCCGTCAAAGCCTCTGAAGTCACCTTGAATGCTGCTTCAGGCAGTATCGGTTTATCCGTGAATCCGATTCTTCTGACGCCAGCAGAGGGCACCGATCCGTCCATCACCGTGACAGCTGCGGCAACGGCTGGTCAGGACCATTCACAAAGTCAGGTTGTCAGCCAAGACAGCAATTCTGGTGGGATTTATCTGAAACAGACCGACGGTGATATGCATCTGATTAAAGCAGATGCCGATGGGGATGTTTCCATCACTGCTGATGCTGGGTCTATTATCGACAGCAATGAGCAGGAAGAAAACTACTACACCACCGCCCAGGATATGCTGGATAAATGGAAGGATGCCGGGCTTTATGAGCTGACGGATAAGCAGTTGGTCAAGGAAATCGAAGATTACAATGCCCGCCGTCAGGGGGAATACAGTCTCTATTGGAATGCAGTCAATAATGGGCAGACCGTTGATGGATCTTCGATGGTATTCGGCGATATTGATGTCGCTTACCTGAAAGGCCGTGGCTACAGCGATGATCAGATTGAAGCCCTGAAAACAGCATCCCTGATGGAACAGCTGGCTGCGTTCTACCGATACAGCTATGACAACGGGACGAGAACTGAAGCCGCCTATGACAAAGCCTATCAGTACGATATCTCGAATCAGACGCGTACCCTTCAGGCAGACCGGTCTGATACATATGTCCGAACAGAAAAGGATATCCTGGGGGATGCGGCCGGCTGGACAAAAGACTCCCTGACCACCATCCTGAATATCATCGCGAAAAACGATGATACCGTCGATACACGCTATCGTCTGGAAGATGACAACGTGGACGGCAACAATGTCACGCTGTATGCCAAGAAGGAAATCGGTGAACCGAATCAGTCTGTCAGAACGATTGTCCTTTCCAGTGATGGCAAGACATTGAATGCGTTGACCGATGAAGAAAAACTGATTATCAGCTCTGCTGAATATGACGATGTCACCTTTGTCTCAGGGGATGATGGCAGTGTCATTTTAAAGATTCAGATGAGTGAGGATCTGAATGTCAAGGCAGATGGGATTTTCAACGCGACAGCTGAAACCGGTTCGCTTCTGATCGGTTCGGAAAAAGACCTGAAACTCGGTACAGTTACTGCCAAAGATGAAGTACAGATCAAGACGCGGGGATCCATTGTCAATGGGACAGACAGTGCCCAGATTACTGCAGGCAACAATGTTGTTCTGGAAGCTGCTGGGGGCAGTATCGGTGCGGAAAACAATGCGGTGAAAGTGCGCTATACCAACACGGATGCTATCGTTGCCGATACCATTGTTTCGAGAAGTCTCGGGGATACCTGGCTTGACCTGGTATCGGATATCGGAGAAATCGGTGTCGATTACCTGCTCGCGGATCATTTGACCTTGAAGACCGGGGCTGCGCTTTATAACTACAGGTTTGAAGACAATATCAATGTCCGCGCAAGCGATGTGGATATCACCGCTAAATCAATCGGATACGGTACAACGCTTGGCAACGGTCAGACCGAAATCGATTACTTCAATATTGCGGTGACTCAGACTGAAACGCCGATGCAGGTGTCTGGCGATGCCAGAACACTCACTGAACTCGATAAATTATCGCTGGCTTCCCGCGGGATATCCGATGATGCGATCAGTGCGCTGGATGCAGGACAGACTGGCGTGACACTGGATAAACAGCTCACCGAACTTTACGGGAAAGCGCCTTACAATGCGGATTATGATTATCAGGTTTCCATCAAGGAGGCGGAATCCATCAAAGCTGGTCTAGGCGAAAATCCAAGCCGGGAACAGATTGATACGGCCATTGCCGAATATAAGAATCAGCGTAATGAGGAATACAGGGATTACTGGGCTGTCCATAATCAGAAAGAATCCTATACGGGGGTCAATCTGACAGCAACCGACGGGGATATCTATGTCAGGAACACCAGTGAGAACCTGTATGTCGAAAGCATTGCTGCTACGGTGAGTGGAGCGGTCATTGATTTACAGGGCAATAATATCTATTCATCAAGCAATGTGACTGACCATGCCAATATCGTGGCGGATACGGTTAACATGAAAGCCGCAGGTTCAATCGGGAATACCACGACAATCCGTGATATTGCTGTGCTGGCTGATACATTCAATGCTTCTGCTGGAACGCCAGCGACATCTGAGACATCTGAAAACAAAGGCAATATCTTCATTACGCTGGATAAAAAACATAAGGTTGCGGGTGATGATGCCATTGAAATCGGTTCTATTTCTGCAACAGGCAGTGTCGGTATTGTATCCGAGGTCTCACTCGATAAAGCGTCCAGTACGTCTGAACTGAAGTCTGGTGGCAATATGACGTTGCTGGTCAATGGTTCTGTCGGAACCGAATCCGATGCCTTCAACATATCTGTGGGAGAGTCACTGTACGCCAGGGCCGGGAGCAAGACTGACATGAGAATCATCGGCATCGACAGTCTTTATTATCTGGTTTCACAAAATCAGATGATGATCGGAGAAGATGTCTATAACGTATCGGATACAGGCGTCACCATTGACGGTGTCACGTACACATCTGTCAACGTACCGCAGACAGAAGGAAACCTTTATCTGGCAACGGACCAGTCGATAAAACTCGATAAGCTCTATGCTAACGGGGACATCAGCCTTCAGGTCAATGGAGGTGATATCACGGCTAAAGCGAATCCATACATTGTCGACCAGTCTGTTGAAGATAAAACGCTCGCTTATGCAACCGGTGACCTGACTGTCAATGTTCAGTCTGCTCAGGATCCGCAGACAGGGGAACTCTCAGGCGGAGATTTCGGAACCAGCGACAATCCAATTGCAATGAGCGCAGGGGAGGATGTCCAGATAACAGCATCAGGGGATATCTATGCAGAAAGGATTTCTGGGAAAAACGTCACATTGTCATCAGGGGACAGTACTGAGGCGGATACGGTGACGGGGCAGCATGTTACGGTTTCCGCTGGAGAAAACGGAAGCATAGCCCTCAGGGAATTGAATACACCAAGCGCCGCCTTGTCGGCAGGTCAGGATATTACCGTTGCAAGGACCGATGAACAGACAGGCAAACTGATCTCAGGACTTGTTCAGAGCACAGATTTCACAGCATTGACGGCTGGTGGTGTTGTGACCATTATCGGTGGAGAGAATACAGATATAACGTCTTCAGCCGGTATCACTGCAGACAGGCTTTTACTGGAAACTGGAAACGATGTTACGTTGACTGGACTGACGAAAGTTACCGACACGGCAAGCCTGAAAGCTGGAAACGATATAACGGTGACTCAGCTCGATACAGCAAAGGCGGCATTTATTGCGGGTTCTGATATTACGGTCGCTCAGTATGATGACCAGACCAAGACTTACACAAGCGGTCTTCTAAGCGCCACCGAACTGTTGCAGGTAACGGCAGGAGACGATGTCAGGATAGTCGGTTCTGGTGATATCTCTGGCAGTTCAGTCAGTGCGGACAACATCGCTCTTACGGCAGCCGGCACGGTTGATATAACCACACTTGATGCCCAGAAGGCGATAGCAATCAATGCTGATGAAGATATCAAGACAACAGCCGTTGAAGCAGAAACAGTGACGGCTGTCGCAGGTAAGGACTTTGTATCCGATCAGGTCGTTGTTCAGAATGCAGATATTTCTGCTGGCAATGATCTCGATATCGATACCCTCAGGACCACTCAGGATGCCGATCTGACCTCGGGCGGAGACACATCATTGGGTATTGTTCAGACAGGTGGCGGTATCACGGTGACGGCTGGCGACAATATCGACTTTGATAC
>CAVJQJ010000113.1:0-6041 GCA_963651715.1 Anaerovoracaceae bacterium | reverse complement strand
AGAGCCTTACAGGCGATATGAAGAACCACCGGCTATGCCGGTGGGTAGCTTTTGGTTGGCTGACGCCCCATGCATCGTGACCACTAACCAATTAAGTGTTTGATATATAATGGAAAAACGGAAAGTTAGGCTGGTTATCCCGACTGCTGACCACCAACCGACCAAGTCACCATGTTGGATGGTGGACGATGAAGAGGTGTGATTGGAGTCGGCGTTCTTGGGATTTCTGTGTGATTGGTGCGGAAAAATGGGCAGTCGGGTTGACTGCATGGCAGATTAGCCGATAATAAAGCTGTTATTGAATCTTGAGGAGCGCATTGTGGCATTGACCGTGACGAATACGGCAGACTGGTACTGCCAGAGAATCCAGGAGTCTGAAGAATCCCGTCAGGAAAGTACCTATCGGGAAATCCGGAAAGTGGCAATTGATATCCAGGTGATGGGCGATATGATCAAGGCGGTTTTCGAGGATGGGTCCCAGATGATCTTCCCCGCCACATTCCTTCGGTGAGACGGATAGGCATCCGTTCTTATTTCGGATGGTCCAACAAAAAAACCTTGCGGTTGACGCAAGGTTTTTTTGTTTTGAGGACAGTACGCGTTATGCGTTGCCGGTGGATGGATGCTGCAGGACATTGTCTGCGGCATCTGCCAGACGAGCCTTGAGGCTTTCATACTCTTCCGCAAGGTATTTTTCTGCCCACTGCTGGTCATCGATTTTCTCAATCCGCACAGCACTGTATTTGTATTCCGGTGTCTTGGCGGTTGGGTCAAGATGTTCAATGGTCAGCTCGTTGCATGCCCCGATCCACCACTGGTAGGTCATGTAGATGGCGCCACGGTTGGTGCGTTCGGTCACATAGGCACGGGTGATGATTTTGCCACGGCGTCCTTCAACCCAGATGAGTTCCTGGTCCTTGATGCCGTTTTCTTCAGCATCCACAGGATTGATCTGGGCAAAGCCCGGTTCATCAGCCAGTGTCGTCAATGCCGGACAGTTGCCGGTCATGGAACGGCAGGAGTAGTGGCCGACTTCACGGACGGTACTCAGGACCAGCGGGAATTTTTCATCAACCTGGTCGACAGGAGGACGCCAGGTGGCTGGAATCATCTGGGCACGGCCGTTAGGGGTCAGGAACTTGCCGTCACGGTACATCCAGTTTTCACCGGGATCATCCAATGTGCGGCATGGGAAGTAGACACAGCCAAGACCTTCCATCTTTTCATAGGTCGCACCATAGAAGAGAGGGCAGAGGCTGCGCATTTCGTCCCAGATTTCCTGAGTGTTGTTGTAGTGCATTGGGTAGCCCATCGCGGTTGCCATCAGGCTGTGGATTTCCCAGTCATGCTTGGTGCCTTCCGGTGCCTTGATGGCGGTGTACATACGCTGGAATGCACGGTCGGCGGCAGAATAGACGCCATCATGTTCGCCCCAGGAGGTTGCCGGGAAGATGACATCAGCATGTTCGACCGACTTGGTCATGAAGATATCCTGTGCGATGAACAGGTCCAGTTTCGCATAGGCTTCACGGACAGCGTGCAGGTCTGGTTCGGTCTGGAAAGGATCTTCGCCGAAGAGATACATCGCCTTGATCTTGCCGGATTCGATGTTGTGGCCGACTTCGGTGATTGGAATGCCTTTTTCTGCTGGCAGTTTTTCAACGCCCCATGCCTTTTCAAATTTTGCACGGTTGGCAGGATCGGTGACAGACTGGTAGCCAGGGAAACGGCCAGGCAGTGCGCCCATATCGCAGGAACCCTGGACATTGTTCTGGCCACGGACAGGACCGACACCGACATTGCGTTTTGCCAGGTTACCGGTCATTGCGGCGATGTTGGACAGCTGCAGGCAGGTTTCAACGCCCTGTCCCCACTGGGTGACGCCCATGCCCCACAGGATGGTTGCGGTTTCTGCGGCGGCATACATACGGACTGCCTTGCGGACCATTTCTGGATCCAGGCCGGTGATTTCCGCGGTGTTTTCCGGGGTGTAGTCCTTGACGGTTTCCCAGACCTTGTCGAAGCCATCGGTGTATTTTTCGATGAATTCTTTATCGAGCAGGTTTTCTTCAACCAGGACATGCTGCATCGCGTTGCACAGGGCGACGTTGCCACCGTTTTTCATCTGCAGGTGGATGTCTGCAGTACGGGCAGATTCGGTGACGCGTGGGTCAACGACAATGATCTTGGCGCCTTTGGCTTTTGCCCGGACGATGCGGCGTGCCACGATTGGGTGGGAGTCCGCGGGGTTGTAACCGAAGATCATGATGCACTTCGTATCTTCGATTTCAGGAATGGAGTTGCTCATGGAGCCGTTGCCGAAGGTCTGGTCCAGTGCTTCAACAGATGGACCATGGCAGACACGGGCACAGCAGTCGACGTTGTTGGTGCCAACAACAGCGCGGGCGAATTTCTGGGCGATGTAGTTCGCTTCATTGCCTGGACCACGGGCACAGCCGGTGACATAGATCGAATCTGGACCGTATTTTTCCTTGATTTCCATCAGTTTTGAGCTGGCGAAACGGATGGCTTCGTCCCAGGAGACTTCGGTGAAGGGTTCACCGCGTTTGTAACGGACCAGTGGGCGTGTCAGGCGTGGGGTCAGGATACGGGTATCCTTCAGGAATTCCCAGCCATAGTAACCTTTCAGGCAGAGCTCACCCTGGTTGGTGTAGCCCTGTGCACCCTTGGCGTTGAGGATCTGGTTTTTCTCAACGTCAACGGTGAACTCGATCTTGCAGCCTGAAGCACAGTATGGACAGACTACCAATGTTTTTTTAATTGTCATGATGCTTCCCGTGTTGCGGAATGATTAAGACGCAAAGGGGCAGTCCTAAAACTGCCCCAGCAAGAATAGCGACCCCAAAGGGCAAAACACTATTGTATCAAGATTATTTCAATGCTTCAGGTGGCATGCTGAAAGCAGCCTTTTCCTGTTTTTCCTGGACTTTGGCACTGAGTGCGGAAATATCGACGAGCTGCAGTGCTTTGGTTGGACAGACTTTGACGCACTGAGGACCTTCTGCGATGTTGATGCAGAGGTCGCATTTATGTGCGCAGCTGACAGAACCCTTGACGGATGCTGGTCCCAGATTCTGTTTCTTGACGGGTTTGGATACGACATCCATTGCTCCGAATGGGCATGCCAGTACGCAGGACTGGCAACCGATACAGCGTTCTTCAACAATCTGGACGGTACCAGCTTTGTAGACCAACGCATTGGTTGGGCAGACGCGGACGCAAGGGGCGTTTTCGCAGTGATGACACTGTACGGGTGCGGACATTTCCAGCCCTTTGATGACTTTCAGGCGTGGGTGGAAATTTTCTGGGGTCAGATCGTTTTCAGCGCCAGTTGGGTGACCCAGTACACATGCAACTTCACATGTACGGCAACCGATACACTTATCAGGATCTGCAATAACAAACCGGTTCATTATGTTCTGTCTCCTGCCTGTAGAGGCTTCTAGGAAAATTTACTACAACGGTCATGTCTGGTTCCGGATTTTCTGCTGAGCCAGCAGCATTATCGGAACACTTTGAGACACACCGTCCAATTTATATTATGCCAACTCATATTATATGACATGCCGTGCAAATCTGTGTTGCTTATCGATAGGCAATGTCGCAGTCCTGTCAGTTCTTGTGGTGTTTTAATGTTAATATTGCTCTTTGTGAAAATGCCCGTGTTGTAACCGTATTCGATTATAGAAAGACATCGGGTGTAAAAAGACTGAAAAACATCTTTTTGGCAGACTGACATAATTATGGCTAAAGACGAAAAAGAAGCGAAACCGACCTGTCCTGTAACGGATATCCTGGAGGTTTTGCGCGTACAGCTCCATACGGATGGAGCCCTTTCCGCAAGCGAGCGCCCAGCGGCTGCCCGCGTTGCCCGTATCATCACTGACATCACACTGGGCCGGAACAACATCAAGTCGCTTGATGAACTCGATCAGGCGGCTGCTGAGCTTCAGGGCGTTTCGCCAGCATTGGGCAATGCACTGGTTGCATCCCTGAGTGGAAACCGGGCGGAATGGGAAGCCCATCTGGCGGGCAACTGCACGGTCGGTACCTGTTTCAAACCACGTTCCGCACCTTGTCAGGTTGCCTGTCCTGCACATATCGATATCCCAAGCATGATGGCGCATATCGGTCATGGCAATTTCTCTGAATCCCTGCGAGTGCTGTCAGAAGATACCCCGCTGCCGGATTCCTGCGGTCTGGTCTGTCCAGCACCATGTGAAGATGACTGCGTCCAGAACGCTGTCAGCGGCAAACCGGTTTTCATCCGTCCAATGAAACACGTGGCGGCACGCTGTGCAGAAGTCCGTCCTGACCTGAAGAAGGCAGCGCCAACCGGCAAGAAGATTGCGATTGTCGGCTGCGGTCCTTCCGGGATCACCGCAGCATACTATCTGGCACAGCAGGGGCACACGGTTGAGATTTTCGATGAACGTGAACATCCGGGTGGTGTGATGCGTTACGGGATTCCTAACTACCGTCTGCCTGATTACAAGCTCTATGCGGAAATTGACGTGGTCCGGAATCTGGGCGTAGATATCCATATGGGTTATCACGTCAGCAATGCCAAGGAATTCAAGGAAAAAGGTTACGATGCAACGCTGCTGGCAACTGGTATGCAGAATTCCAAACGCCTGGGCGTGCCTGGCGACGATCAGGACTTTGTGATCGGTGGGATGGACTTCCTTTCTGCCGTCCGTTCTGGCAAGAATCCTCGTGTCGGTCCTCATGTCATCGTCATTGGTGGCGGTAACGCGGCAATCGACGTTGCGATGACCGCTTTCCGTCAGGGCGCTGAAAAGGTCCAGATGTGGTACCGCCGTAACCGTAAACAGATGCCTGCAAACCCACATGAAGTGGAACTGGCACTGGCAGAAGGCGTTGAACTGGTCGAATTCTGGGCACCTACCCGTGTCATGGAAGGTGGCATGATTGAGTTTGAACGTTCCCGTTACGCACCGGATGCAGGCAAGGTGGCACCTGTCACTGTCCATGCAGACCAGATCTTTGCCGGTATCGGTCAGGAAGCGGATCTCAGCTGGCTGGATGGCTCCAAGATTGAAACCAAGTGGGGTGCGATCATCAATGATCCAACAACCTTGATGACCGCTGAAGAAAGCATCTTCACCAGTGGTGATATCGCACACGGTGCAAGTACCGTGGTGGCTGCAATCGGTTCCGGTAAACGTGCTGCACTGGCGATCCATGAATACCTGACCGGTGAAAAAGTGGATTACGCATCTCTCGAACCTCAGTGCCGTGATGATGTGCCTTATATTGATGCAGATCCAGAATATCGTATGTCCGGTCCACGTTCGCATATCGTTGAACACGATCCAAATACCCGTAAGTACTCCCACGAATTCATGCAGGAAGACTGGGATGAAAAAGTGGCGGCTGTCGAAGCCCAGCGCTGTCTGCGCTGCGACAACTGTATCGGCTGCGGTCTGTGCGAACTGGCATGTATCGAAGTCGGTGCGGAAGCGCTCCGTATGGTTGAAACCAAGGGTGGCCGCATGGTCTTCCAGGATCTGCTGAGACCATCTGAAAAATGTATCGGTTGTGGTGCCTGCGCATCAGTCTGCCCAACCGGCGCCATCAAGGTTGAAAACCGTGACGGTTTCCGTGTCACCGAAATCACCGGGTCTGTTGTCCGTAAACAGCCACTGGAAGTCTGTGGCGCCTGCGGTGAAACGTTCTCCGCATCGGTTGTCCATGTCCAGAAGGCATCGGATGTCATCGGTGGGGCTGCTCAGCAGCCTAAACTCTGCCCAACCTGCAGCCGTACTCAGGCTGCGAGGGCGATGAAAGGCATGATGTGGACGCGTAAAGTATTCTGATTGACGTTATCCATCCGGTAAGATGACAGGTGGTGAGGCTATGGCTCGCCACCTGTTTTTTTTTATGGTTTCAACAGCCAGCTGAGGATGGCGTCGGGTTTGTTCAGGTCCAGCCAGAGGATGCCATCGCGGCAGTTCGCCGGTTTGGGCATATCGGATGCCACGGCTTCGATATGTGGG
>CAVJQJ010000112.1:0-3550 GCA_963651715.1 Anaerovoracaceae bacterium | reverse complement strand
GTCCAGTAATGCCTTATCCCGCAGCAATTGACCTTCAGCCTGAAGAAGCTGGGCTTTGAAGGGACGGTCATCAAGCTCGGCCAGTAACTGACCGGATTTTACAAACTCACCCTCAGTGAAATGGAGCTTCATCAACTGACCATCGACGCGGCTATGGACAGTAACGGTATTGGTGGAATTGACGGTTCCAAGAGCAGTGATTTCCAGCGGTGCGTCACTTTGAGTAACGGAGGCAACGCTGACAGCAACGGCACTACCGCGGGGAGGTTGGTTTTTGCCTTTTGAGATGGCCCAATAAATAGCCCATGCAACAATGATGAAAATCAGAACAGCAATTGCAATGATTAAAGGACGTCGCAGTTTGGGATTTTTGAACATGGGAGTCTACCGGTTCGGAACTGGAACGGTTAGAAATTATAGCAGAAGACGGTTGGAAAGATGTGTCTATTCTGCATTGTATGTTTTAATGATTGGTTTAGGTTTAAATTTTAAGTTATTGATAATTTATGTTTTTATAATATTACTTTAAGTCAAATACATGGATTCTGTATTTTAGATGGTTGCCTAAAATTAATATTATCTATATTCGAATAATTGGATAACATCTGACCAGATAGCCAAAGCGGTCAATAATGAAGCGTACATGAAACGCTTCGATTAATTGATCAGGATGATGGGCCGTAAATCCTTCTCCGACAGCCCGTTTGAAACGCAGGGTAAGGCGTTTGACACCAACTGGTTCCCCATATTGATTGGCAAAGCGACTTGCCCCCATTTGATGCATCGCCTCTATATCCAACCCCGTTCGCCATCTGACGGCATCGATTGGAAGTCCCTTGACTCCATATGGTGTCTCACCGGTTGAACACCAGCGTTTGAAAAGCGCGAGATCAATATCAGAATGATGGCGGTTCAGATTGCTGGGGAGGAAAAGTCCTTGCCGTTCAGGAAGAGGGGGAAACGCCTTTCCTGTTGAATCAGTATCGGGGTTTCCAGAATAATACCCCTTGCTTTCCCATGCTGAGAAAAGCGTATTGGAAAACGTCTGTCTTCTGTTCTCATGGTATTTTGTCGGATCATAAGTTTTTGGCATCGGAAAGCCAGGAAGATTCAATCGGATGGCATGGAAAAGATGGTGGGCAGGGATAGGGACGGAAATGCCAAATGAGGGGAGAACCCAGTTAATCTTCGGATGCTTTGAAAGCAGATGATAATCGATGGTGTGGAGAACCCGTGTCCTGCTGTTTTCGGTCAATCGTTCAAAAGTTGGAAGAACCCATTTTTTAACA
Organism: Anaerovoracaceae bacterium; assembly: GCA_963651715.1. Lineage (GTDB taxonomy): Bacteria > Pseudomonadota > Gammaproteobacteria > Burkholderiales > Burkholderiaceae_D > Oxalobacter. The sequence goes on along the minus strand of CAVJQJ010000112.1, from coordinate 2,261 downwards.
AGATCTTCCTGTCTTTTAGGGGTAGAAAAATCTGTTTTTGAAAATTGCTCGATTTCAGTATCTGTTAAAGAAGCAAGTTCACCAAGAACATCACCCAGAAATTCCCAGTGGACATCGGCCACACCGGGTTTGGATGGAGGCGGATCCATCCAGTCAACAAATTTTTCCCATGATTTCTTGATGAATCCAGCCATGGGGCACCTTAACCTAAAGACTAGTCTTTCTGTGGACGATAGTCATCTGGGTTGATGCCATGCTTCTTCAGACGTGCTAGAAGGGTGGTACGTTTAAGACCAAGTCTTGCTGCAGTACCTTTCTTACCACCAATAACACCATCACAGGCTATGAGTGCATCGATAAGCGTTTCCCGATCGGTTTCTGGTAACGGAAGACGTGGCTCAGGTTCAGCAATAAAATGAACTGGCGTTTGTGCAGGGATGCCCATGATAGGTTGAAGACGTTCACGGGAGGCATAACTGCTCAGAAAATCAGGGGTAAGATTCAGGACATTGCCTTCGCTCGTCATGATGACGGCACGTTCAACGACGTTCTCCAGTTCACGGATGTTTCCATACCAAGGCATACGTGACATCATGGCAAGGGAATCTGCTGGGATTTCAGTAATATGCCGTCCGTTCTTCTGGGCAAACTGGGTCGTGAAGTGTTTGACTAATAATGGAATATCTGCAATACGTTCACGCAGAGGAGGTACAGTGATTGGAAACACGTTCAACCGGTAATATAAATCGCTTCTGAAAGTTTTTTCCTGAATTTTCAGTATAAGATTGTTGTTCGTTGCTGCAATAAATCTGACATCAAGCGGAATAACATCAGAGCCCCCCAGTCTGCGGATCTGGTTTTCCTGCAGGACACTCAGAAGTTTTGGCTGGAGTTCAATTGGCATATCCCCGATTTCATCGAGGAATAGGGTGCTATGGTCGGCACGTTCAAAATGACCAATAGAACGGGTCTGCGCACCGGTAAAAGCCCCCCGCTCATGACCAAAAAGCTCGTTTTCCATCAATTCAGATGGGATGGCTGTACAGTTCATCCGGACCATTTCCCGGTCTTTGCGGTCACTGAGATTGTGAATGGTCTGGGCAATGTAGCCTTTCCCCGTACCAGTCTCACCTAAAAGAAGGACTGTCGCATTGCTGTGTGCAACAATTTCAATCTGGCTGAGAATGGATTGGATTGCTTGGCTTTTTCCAATCAGATTGTAAGGACTTCCATCTTCTGGAATATGGGTATCCAAGGTGATATTGGAGTTGGAATCAGCAAAAACAGTTGCGGATTGTTCCTCATTCATGAGTAAGGTCTGCATGGCAAGAGCAATGCGGTTGGAGACCTTCTCAAGGACGTCCATGACGTCGGACGAAAAGTAATTCTGTTTAAAACTGCCAATGGCAAGAAGACCGATGATTTCCCCGTTTGCTATGAGCGGAAGATCCAATAGACTCAGCAGTTTTTCCAGAGGAAACTGTTTTTGATGGTGTAGTCGATAAGAATAAGACTGGAGTTTCGACTGGTCTAAAACAAATTTTTCATGTTTCTCCAGAACCTCCTCTAGGAGCGAGTCATGGAGCGGGGTGGTGCTGCAGTCGTAATGCTGGACATGGTGGCCATCGTAGGTGACATAATGTGCGCATAGACTGCATGATGCGAGTAATGGGATTTCGAGACAGACGAAATCTAGGCCAAAGAAATCATTCAGAAAATCTGATGTATTCTTCAGGAGTTCAGGGATATCGTGTGCAAGGATAACGCGGTCGGTCAGGTCAACCAGAAAGTGAAAATACTCTGCCTTGGTATGTTGAATGGGAAGACGGTCCCGTTGTTGCAAATCAACCATTTTGTATCTCTGTGGGTAAAGCTGGATACCACGTTATAAATTGTCTGTGGCAGAAGACGATAAGGAAATCTCATGCCATCTGAATTCTTGTCGAATCCGTACAATCGTTTATTATAGCATAGTGACTTGGTGTTTTTAAGGGGGGATCCTCTCGTATCAGACGTTGCGAATAATAAAAAACGGTGGCACCGAAATGCCTCCGTTCTTGTTGTCATAAGAAAACCCCCAGCTAAGCTGGGGGTTCCAAAAAGCTTACAGCTATGGTGAGAAAGCACCTTCAGAACTGGTAGAAAAGAAATGCGGCTAGCAACTGCAAATCGAATAAACCAGAAAGAAGGAAATCACATGAGTGGCACCAAAAGCTTATCCCATACAAAGTGGAATTGTAAGTATCACATAGTCTTTGCCC
>CAVJQJ010000111.1:0-3558 GCA_963651715.1 Anaerovoracaceae bacterium | reverse complement strand
GCAGCAACTCAGCGAGGACAGACTGGGCGATCAGCTGAGGATACCGTATGCGGAGAACCCCTCTTCACATCAGCCGACAAATACAACTCAGGCTGTGGCTGGCCCGCATTCACCAAGCCCATTGCAGAAGACACCTTCACCGAGAAAACAGACCATACCCATGGCATGGTCCGCACCGAAGTCAGAAGCGCCAAAGCCGACTCCCACCTCGGCCACGTCTTCAACGATGGACCACGCGATAAAGGCGGACTCCGCTACTGCATCAATTCCGCCGCACTCCGCTTCATCCCGTACGACAAACTCGATGAAGAAGGTTATGGCGAATACAAAAAACAGATCACAGACTGAATACAGGGGAGGAGACAATCGACAGGAATGGATATTGGGATGCAATCAGTGCAGCAGTCCAGCGGAATCGATGAGCAGAAACAGTATAACTGGACGAATCAGTACTTTCATTTACTGTAATCGATAACAAAATAAGGAATTCTGCATGGCGGTCTGGCTCTGAAAAAGTGGCAGATTGGCTTGTATATACTGGAACGCAATACATCAAGACAGCTGGAAACTATTCTAAAATAAACAAACCGCAGTCAAATATCGGTTAACTGACTTGAAAAAGCAGGAATATCTGTTAAAATCTTTCGGTCGATTAACCTGTTAATGGCTCTATGAATATTCTGAAAAAATTATTCTTGCAGCGGGGGCAGCCATCATATCCACCAGTGCTTTCGCCTGCGCAGAAAATCCTTTCTACGGAAACTTCAGTAACGGAACAAAAACCATCTCCGTTTATGAAACATCCGCATGTGCGGCAACCTATGTCTACTGTGAATGGGCGCCTCACCAGAAACCAACCATGCGCACCGGAACCTCCATGCTCAAGCTCCTGAGTGTCGACCACCCATCCAAAGAATACGACAAAATATTCTTCAAACGCAGTAATGGAGAAGAATACGTCCTCTCAGTCGCAGACTGGGCAGAAGATCGGGAAGGCGTCGCAACACGCCTCAACCTCGATATCAAGAAAGACGGAAAAACCCTCGATCACTACACCCTCAGGCGTATCGGCGAATAAACCCAAATCATAGAGAAAGCCCCTATGGAAACACTGACAAAAACCATCCTCGCAGCGGGCTTGGCAATCGCCTCCACAAGCGCCTTTGCCTGTGCAGACAGCCAATACACCGGCAACTTCACCGACGGCACCAAAACCATCTCCCTCTATGAAAGAGAGCGGTGCGGTGCCATCCATACCTACCGGGAATGGGCGCCAGGCCAGAAGCCGACCATGCGTACCGGCACACCCAAGCTCAAACTCTTCAGCGTCGATAATCCACCAGACGGCGACAGACTCTACTTCAAACGCCGCAACGGAGAGGAATACATCATCTCCATGCCAAAAGGCGCATACGACTATGATACGGGCTATGCAAAACGTATCAATCTAGATATCAAGAAAGACGGCAGAACCCTCAACCACTACACCCTCAAACGGATGAAAGACTGAACCCGTTCATAACAGGAGGCGACCATGAAAAACCTGACAAAAACCATTATTGCATCAGGCCTCGCAATCGCCTCCGCAACCGCCTTCGCCTGCGGAGACCCACAGTACAAAGGCAACTACACCGACGGCACCAAAATCATCTCCGTCAACGAGACAGCACGCTGTCAGGAAACCTACATCTACCGGGAATGTGCACCCGGTCAACAGCCCGACATCCGCAACGGCAAACCCGTCCTCACCCTCATCAGTACAGACGACAACATCACCGCTGAATACGACAAAACCCACTTCAGACGCCGTAACGGCGAAGAATACCTTCTCTCCATACCAGAAGGCGTCAGCGAGGATGCCAGTGGCTATGCAAAACGCATCACCCTCGAAATCAAAAAAGGCGGCAGACTCCTCAAGCGCACCACATTCCGGCGGATTGGCGGGTAAACATCCCTCAGCATAAACAGGAGAACACCATGGCAGGCATATTCGGAACTCTCTTCGGTAAGAAAAAAGAAGAAGAAAGCTTCTCAGAAGGCATGCAGCAGGGCATCCAGGACAGCATGCAGAAAACCATCCAGCGCACCCTGCAGGCAGAAGTCGAAGCCGCATCAGGCACTGCCGCTGGCAACACCTTCAAGAAACCCAAACAGAAAGGCGATGATATCCAGCAGGCAATCGCCGATGCCATGGCACAGGATTTACTCAATCGGGATGGCAGATAACCGTTGATGTGTTTGGCATAGAAACAGAAAAGCCCGCGTTGTGCGGGCTTTTTTATATGTAAATCAGGTTTTGATCGCATGGTTTTAAGCTGCTAGAATCGACTGGTTAGATATTTGGGTAGAAGTCATGAAACATTACGAAGTTGTTGCCGCAGTCATTCAGCATGGGAATAAATATCTTTGCATGCAACGTAACGAAGGCAAATTTGATTACACCAGTTTCAAATTTGAATTTCCTGGAGGAAAGGTTGAAAAAGGTGAAGAAAATCATACCGCCTTGGAACGGGAACTTCGTGAAGAAATGGATATGCAGGTATCAATCAGTGAATCTGATTACATGATGACTGTGAATCATACCTATCCGGATTTTGCCATCACAATGCATGCGTACCTTTGCAAAGTGGAAAATCCAGACTTTGTCATGAAAGAGCATGTCGCATTTGAATGGTTGACCAAAGAAAATCTTTCTTCTCTTGACTGGGCTGATGCAGATAAGCCAATCGTCCAGAAATTACAGCAATCATGATGGGGCTATCTTATGATCCGAACTGAACTTGAAAAGTGTCTCCATACAGGTTTCATCAACAGCTCAGTGGCAAGTGATGAAAGGTATTTGCCTCGGATTCTGCTCAACAGTTCGGTACATAAGACAAAAGTTCTAAATTCAGTCATTGCTGAATTAGAGAAATGCCATCGTTTTGATTTCGCTGTCGCCTTTGTGACAGATACGGGTGTCGCTTGTTTGCGCGATACCCTTAGTTATCTTGAGAAGCGTGGGATTAAAGGAAGAATTCTTGCTTCTCAATATCAGAATTTCACTGAACCTACTGCTCTTGAGCAGTTATGTCGTTTTAAGAATCTGGAAGTCAGGATTATTCCTGAAGCTAAGCATTTTCATGCGAAGGGATACATATTCCATCGTGATGCAGATTCAGACAAACAGGCGTACACCAGCATGATTGTTGGTAGTAGTAACCTGACACAAAACGCTCTTGGTTCTAACGAAGAATGGAACCTTTTCTTAACGTCAATGAGAGAAGGTGCGCTTGTTCATTCGATTCAGAAGACATTTGAGGAGTCTTGGACAAATGCGATTGTAGTCACGCCTGACTGGATTGAAAAATACAAGGGAATTTATCGCAAAACTTTTCATTCTGTTTGGGAAGAAACCAGTGTTATCGACAAGGACTGGTTGGAAAAGTATCAGCAGTTAGCACGGAGTTCTTCGCTTTCTGCAAGTTATGAAATTCAACCAAATAAAATGCAGAGCGAGGCGCTGGTATCTTTGGCAAAGATGCGAGAACAGGGGCGAGATCGAGCTCTGCTTATTTC
>CAVJQJ010000110.1:0-2372 GCA_963651715.1 Anaerovoracaceae bacterium | reverse complement strand
CCCCTGTCCTGCTGATGCCTGCCACCAGCCAAATGCTTTGTCGCTGTCCTGTACGAAACCATCTCCGTTGTAGCATTTCAGTCCCATGCGGTATTGCGCTTCTGGATTGCCCGCCAGTGCTTTTTCCTGAACTTCAGCGGATGGCATATCTGCTGGCAGGGTGTCCTGATAGGTGGAAACGGTGATTTCTGGGTAGGCTTTCTTTGTTTCCGTCGGTTGGGTTATCGGTTGTTCCTTTCCGTTCTTTCCCCGTTTGGCCCTGCGGCCTTTCTTAGGACGTTCTGCTTTCTGTTTCTCCACCTGTGGCTGTTCTGACGGTGCTACTGATGAGTGCTTTTCTGGAACCGCAACGGTTGGCTGTTCTTCCGCAGGGGCTTTCACCGGAACAGGCGCTGTCTTACCTTCATCCTGCGCTGTTTCTGATGTGACTGGCTGGGCTGATGCATCTGCCTTGACAGGGGCTTCAACAGGCTTTGCATCAACTGTTACCTGTTGGGATGGACTGCTTTCTTTCTTCTCCGCTGCCTGCGCTGGCTGCACGGCTTTCTCTGGCGACTGATCCTGCACCATTTCGTCTGTCTCGACAGGCGTGCCAGCAGAAACAATCCCGCCAACAAACCGAAAGACTTTCATCGCCATTTCTGGAATGGATGGACCGGGTTCCGGCTGCCAACCTTCCTCCTGCGCGGTCGCAGGCAATGCAAACATGAGACTGACCAGAACAGGCAGCAGCAGTTTCTTAGACATGGATTGTTTTCTATGTTGCGGGGTTTCCATCATAGCTGATTCATGGTTTCTATGAAATGTCTCATGCTCTGCCAGTCTTGGCTTTTTCATAGGACATGAGCTGTCTGCCATCGTCCTGCCAAAGCGCACCATAAAGTTCCTGGGCATGACTTTCTGCTTTCAGCGGATCCAGGAAATATCCGATGGATTCCCTCCCTGCTGATGCAATCTGATAGATACCGTCAGCCCCTTCAATCACGGTTGGGAAATCACCGCATGCCGTATGCTCTATCCAGATGTGATAGACATCCAGTGTGTATTCCCACTCTGTTTTTGTTTTCGTGATGCCAGCCTGATTCCGCACTGTGTCCCATGTCTGCATGGTTATGGCATTCCCATCATCTATCATGAACTTATTTTTGGAAATATGTTATGCTTTAATCAAATCAGGTTTCAGGATGAGCCTGCAACCCTCTCCTGAACTCAAAAATGCCTATTTTTTAGGCAATCTATGGTTTTTTCCCTATTTTCAAAGGGATATGTCTTTTTTTGCGTTCCAAAATCCGAGTTATTCCACAAAATCTGAGGAAAACTCTTTATGGAATAACTTCTGCCTGCTGGAATAACCTGAAATCAGGCCAACAGTTCCCGAGATGCCCAATCAACACGCGACTGCATCAGTTCCGGCCATCTGTTGATGATGGCTTCATGATCCCACATGTTGTTCGGGAAGAAGCAGATGTAAGAGAGCCGGTTGTTGTCACGTGCATACCAGGCGCCATAGTGCCATGCTGCAGCTACGGATGAGAGTTCTTTCCTGTTCAGGATATTTGCCATTGCCAGACATTCTTCCGGTGTCTCAAAGCGGTTGGGCAGGTTGATGCGCGCCTGAAGGCCGGGCCCCAGATAAGGGTTGACGGTGCCTTTGTCCAACCGGACCAATGCTGTCTTGCCACCCAGCACAGATAATTCCGCATAGATCCCCATGTCATCGACGGTACAACGCAGACGGGTTGGCAAGGCTTCCCTGACCGCGGCAAAGTCCCGTTCTGACCATCTTGTCAGCCCTGAAACGGATGGTGGCAGACAGTCTCTCCGGTTCTTCTCTGAAAGGATGATGGCACGGGGGGCGTTGATGGCGGCTTCCACGATGAGTGGCATGAGCTCTCCCCGCCAGACATTGTTTTCCGTGAACCATGTAAAACGGCTTCCAATCAGGATCCTGCCGTCTTTGGCACGGATCAGCGCTCCGCCCGATGCATTGGCATTGAGCGCGTTGATACTGGCTTCATCGGTCACAAACTCAGCAAATGGCTTCTCGACGGCTGTGGTCATCTGAATCAGTGCCGCAACATTCTCTGTCTCAAACACCAATGATGGGGCCACCACATCAATCCGGGTGGTAAACGGTTCATGATGAACGACCAATGTACTGCCATCATAATCCGTGCGTATGTGGCGTTGAAGGTTGAAGTACTGTTCAATCTCCAACAGAGGCACTCCACGCAGCTTCTGGATATCTTCCCGGCGTTTCTCGATCTTGCGTCTTGCCTCATGTGCCGCTTCCATTGCTTCAGCCATTGTGGCTTCTTTTGGCTTTTTCCTGAATTTGCCAAGCATGTCCATCATACCCATCAGTACGGTCC
>CAVJQJ010000109.1:0-2566 GCA_963651715.1 Anaerovoracaceae bacterium | reverse complement strand
CAATTCTTTCAAGCAATTTGACAATGCAACAGCAGGTTTATCACCAGAGCGTCCACCTGGATAGACATTCATCCCTACAAACAGTTTTCCATCCAAAAAAGTTCCTGCTGTCAGAATAACTGTCGAGGATCTGATTTCAACACCCCCCTGTGTAATAACCCCCTTAATTTCACCGTTTTCTACAATCAGTTCATCCACCTGCTGTTGAAACAGAGAAAGATTTTCCTGATTTTCAAGTGCGTAACGAACAACCTGACGATAAAGAGAGCGGTCAACCTGAACTCTTGTTGAACGGACTGCAGGACCTTTTGATGAATTCAAAATTCTGAACTGGATACCTGCTTTATCAGCTGCCAAGGCCATGATGCCTCCCAAGGCATCCACTTCTTTCACCAGATGGCTTTTACCAATCCCACCAATAGATGGATTGCAAGACAACTGTCCCAATGTATCGAAATTATGGGTGATCAATAATGTCTTCTTGCCCATTCTGGCACAGACTGCAGCTGCTTCAGTCCCTGCATGCCCGCCACCGACAACAATGACATCATAAAAAATGGAGTACAACATAAAAACTATTCAACAAAACGACTGCAATGTTTCACGTGAAACATTATTTTTCAACAGGTATTATCTTCACGATGAAGACTATCTCATACTATCCACTGGTTATATAACCACCTGTGGATAACATAGTGGATAATTATCGGAAAAGTATGTTTTCTTTGATATAACCCAAAACAAGGTTATTTCATACAAAATGATTTATGGAAGAGCTTCAAAAAAAGACTTCCAAAATTGATACCTCTATTTTAATGCTGTTTACCGCACTCTCGGACTATCCATAGATAAAAATTGCAAAAAAATACAGTCAAAATTCGAAATGTGGACAAATTTGTTGATAAGGTGTTGTGCATATGGTGAAAAAGCCTTCATCAAAAAAACACCAAAAAATATGCAGAAATGCTCCCCAATTTATTCAAAAACTTCAATTTCAATAACACATTGATTTTAAATATCTTATAATAGTTACCCACAGCTTTTTTAAAAATCATCATTACTATCTTTATATAAAGCTATTTATTAAAAGAAGCTGTCATCACAGAGCCATTATTGAATTGGATGATACATCTGCTAGAATGTCATCTTTTAACATAAGCCCATCATTAACTAGAACTAATAATATCTACGAATATGGATTCTCAAGAACAGAAAAAAGCGCTGCTGAAGAAAAATGCCCTGGCATTTCACAGTCAGCCAATCGCTGGTAAGATCAGCGTAGAACCAACCAAACAGGTTAACAACGCATTCGACCTCGGTCTCGCATACACTCCAGGTGTTGCATGTGCATGTGAAGAAATCGCAGCTGATCCTCAGAACGCATACGTATATACCACCAAAGGCAATCTGGTTGCTGTTATCTCTAACGGTACCGCTGTTTTGGGTCTGGGTGACATCGGTGCTCAGGCTTCCAAACCAGTTATGGAAGGTAAAGGCGTTCTGTTCAAGAAATTTGCAAACATCAACGTTTTCGATATCGAAATCGCTGAAAAAGATCCACAAAAACTTGTTGACATCATCTGCTCTCTGGAACCAACCTTCGGTGGTATCAACCTCGAAGACATCAAGGCACCAGAATGTTTCTTCATTGAACGTGAATGTCAGAAGAGAATGGGGATCCCTGTTTTCCATGATGACCAGCACGGTACTGCTATCATCGTTGGTGCAGCTATCCTGAACGCTCTGAAGGTTGCCGGTAAGAAGGTTGAAGACGCTAAACTGGTTGTTTCCGGTGCAGGTGCAGGTGCTCTTGGTTGTCTGGATATGCTGGTTTCCCTGGGCTTCCAGCTGAAGAACATCTGGGTTTCCGATATCGCTGGCGTTGTTTACAAAGGCCGTAAGGAACTGATGGATCCTGAAAAATCCAAATATGCTCAGGATACCGACAAACGTACCCTGATGGACATCATCCCTGACGCTGACGTATTCCTGGGTCTGTCTGCTGGCAACGTCCTGAAACCAGAAATGGTCAAGAAGATGGCTAAGAACCCAGTTATCTTCGCTTTGGCTAATCCAGTACCAGAAATCCTGCCAGAAGTTGTTCATGCAACCCGTGACGACGCAATCTGCGGTACCGGTCGTTCCGACTATCCAAACCAGGTCAACAACTCCCTGTGCTTCCCATACATCTTCCGTGGCGCACTGGATGTTCAGGCTTCCACTATCAACCGTACAATGGAACTGGCAGCCCTGCGTGCAATCGCAAGTCTGGCAGAAAAAGAATTCCCTGCAGACCTCGCAGAACTGTATGGCAAGAAATACGAATTCGGTCGCGAATATCTGATTCCACTGCAGTTCGACTACCGTCTACTCGAAACCGTAGCTCCAGCAGTTGCTCAGGCAGCTATGGATTCCGGTGTTGCACGTGCTCCAATCGCAGACATCGCAGCTTATACCGCTAAACTGCATAATCTCTCTCAGAGCCGTAAATAATCTGAAAACTTTTTTCAGATGAAAAGCTACCCACCGGCATAGCCGGTGGTTCTTCATATCGCCTGTAAGGCTC